>JAZULV010000014.1:0-22975 GCA_045603305.1 Lachnospiraceae bacterium
ATTACCATTTTAATTTTTATGATTATCTACTTTGTACTTTTGTGTAAAACAAGGAAAGGCATAGTAAAATAGGAGCTATTATCTATCTAATGAATTGAGAGGAGAAAAATGATAACCGTGAAAAATAAGATTATATGGTTGACTGTGTGCATTTTTCTTATACTGTTGATAGGAGGGAGTATTCTGCTTTTGTTCAAAGATTCACCAAATTGCGGCTTGCTTAAAATGAATGGAGTTGATATTACCAAAGAAAATGTAATAATTCATTCCAATTATGCAGAGTTGCCACTTACAGAGGTGATGAAAAGTTTAGATATGAAAGTAGACTGGATTGACAAAAGTACCGCTGAGATTACATACAAAGATAAAAAATATACTTTGAACCTATCAAATGTTTCACTTATCGAAGTTGGACAAAGTTCTAATCTTCTCTTACCTCCACCTGGAGGCAATCGATTTTACACAGTTCTGGAGAAAGAACTTATTTTAGATAGTAATACCATCAAGAGTACTATGTATCAAATGGGAATAAAAATCCATATTGACATTGATGATAAAGAACAAATTGTATATGTTATTGAGACAATAGAATAAAACTTGATATTCAATTGATGGTAAACTATAATACTTAAAAATCAACGCTCCGATATGCTATTTATTTTTATAGTATATCGGAGCGTTATTTATATATAACACTATACAAAAACCACCTGTCCAATGTACAGGTCAACTTGCAGTTTGTATATATCGTAGAGGTGTTTATAAATATTCTAAAAGCACCTTACCAATATCCCCAAAGTACATTTCTACCACCTTCATAAAGCACCACCCATAAGATATTTTCTCGACATTCTTGGCAGCATACACAGGGTAGCTCTGTATTACAGTATCATTCAGGCAGTAGGACACGCTTCCCACAACAGCCCCTTCTTTTACCGGAGCATCAAGGGTGTCCGGAATATCTACAACAGTTTTTACTGTATCATTGGCGTTCATAAGAGCTTGTATATGAAGCTCTTCATCACTAATATTTAATGTCAGTTCTGTATACTCTTCACACCCATCTATAACCGAAACCGGGTCTAAATTTATTGAATCATCATATATTTCCTGATAATTATAATTTTTCGTACCATAGTTAAAAAGCTTTCGCACATCGCTCCATTTGTAGGATTTGTTCGGCGGCCAGCCACAGGCAAGAACCACAGCGATATAAGTCCTGCCGTTGTCATTTATTGCTCCGGCATAGCAGTAGCCCGCATCATTGGTGAAGCCGGTTTTGCCTGAGACAGCAGTGTTCATCATGGTTAGAAGGGCATTTTTATTTGAAACAGAAAAGGTACGCTTTCCGTCAGTGGTTGAGAAGCTGTGGCTTGGGGTACGGGTGATTTCAAGGAATTCTTCATTTTTGATTGCATATCTTAAAATTCTTGCAAGCTCTTCGGCTGTGGTAGAATGTACTCCTTTTTCGTTCTGGGCGTCTAGTCCGTTTGGTGTAATAAAATATGTATTAAAGCAGCCTAAATCCCTTGCTTTCTGGTTCATTAACGCTGCAAAGCCTTCCACACTGCCACCAATATGCTCTGCAATAGCAACGGCAGCGTCATTGTGGGATTCAAGCATCAGAGAATAAAGCAAATCTTTTAGAAGAAACTCATTTCCGGTGCGAATACCAAGGCGGATCTCCGGCTGGGAAGCAGCGTTTGAGGAAGCAGTGACTGTGTCCTCTAAATCACCATACTCCAATGCAATTATGCAGGTCATTATTTTGGTGGTGCTTGCCATCGGCATAATCTTGTCACTGTTGTGGGAATATAAAACTCTTCCAGAATCTCCGTCGATAAGCACTGCAGAGCCTGCATGTAAAGACAGGCTCTCCTCGTTGTTGTCAGCGTATACATGTATGAGAGGAGTTGATAAGGTAAATATTATCATCAATAACAGGCAGAATGTTTTGTGCAAACGGTACATTTATATAGCTAATCCTTTTAAATTGGTTATTACTATATATGCAGTATCAAAAAATAATACAACTTCTTTTGTCTGAATATTTTTAGCGTAAAGAGCAGAAACTGTATATGTGACAATGAAGGAAAGGCAGACTTATTCAGATGATTAATGATGGTTTTTTATATATTGCAGTATTAATTGTAATAGCGGCATTACTTGTTAATGCACCGAAAATGCTTACTGCGGGGGGCTGGCAGAGCTTTTTTAAGTTTGTGCCGCCGGTGGTACTTATTTATCTTGTTATGATGGTTTGCTGTACCTTCAGGCTTTGGGATTTGTCTGCTACTTCTGCAATCTATGGTCAGCTTAAAAATCCACTGCTCTATACAATGATATTTTTAATGCTTCTTCGTTGTGATTTGAGAAAAATAATCAAGCTTGGACCGAAGATGTTAATAGGTTTTTTTGCGGCGACTTTTTCCATTGGTCTGGGATTTGTAGTGACATATGCAATTATGCATGACTTGCTGGGAGAAGGTGCATGGAAGTCCTTGGCGGCGCTTTGCGGTAGCTGGATGGGCGGTGGAGGAAATATGCTTGCTATTCAGGCTGCACTTGACGTTGACGAGGGTGCCATGGCCTATGCTCTTGTAATAGATTCTTTTGTGGCAGTAATTCATGTAATGTTCCTTTTGTGGGTGATAGGTTTTTCAAGGAAGTTTAACAACTGGACAAAGTCTGATACCAGGGCGATTGATGAGGTTGGAAGAAGTCTTGAAGAAGAGGCAAATATAAAGAGCGGGCAGATAACTTTTCATAATATTATATTGCTTTTAGGACTGGGGTTTCTGGTGGCTGCATTGTGTGAAGGCCTGGGTGCTTACGCAAACAGTGTGCTTTCTTTTTTTGATAAGACAACATGGACCGTGCTTATTATTACACTGCTTGGAGTATTAGGTGCAATGACACCTTTAGGAAAGGTTAATGGCACGGAGGAACTTTCAAATACACTTTTGTATATTGTAATCGCGCTGATTGCTTCCAGGGCAGATTTGTCAGTGCTTGATAATGCACCGTTGTGGATTTTGAGTGGTTTTATAATTTTAATAATTCATAATGTATTTATGGTTGTTTTCGCAAAACTGTGCAGGCTGGATATATTCACCTGTGCAGTAGCATCTCTTGCCAATATTGGTGGTACTGCAACTGCACCGATATTAGCCGGAACCTATAGTAGTGCTTTGGTTCCGGTTGGGGTAATTATGGCGCTGTTAGGTTATATAGTAGGAACCGGCGGAGGGCTCTTGGTAGGTCAGATAATGAGTTATTTTGGATAATGAAATCACTATTTTGTTTAATTTGCAAATAAAACGTGGAAATTGCCAAAATGTTTTGGATTGTATTGTAATTGCCAAGGTGGTAGAATATTTTATTGTAATTAAAATATGGAGGGATAAGATGAGTAGTATACTTAATGACATGGTTAGTTGGTCCGAGGTGAAATCGGTTATATATTCAGAATGCAGTAATCCTAAGGAAGTATTGGGAGCAAGAGTTACAGAAGGCGGCATACTTATACAGGCGTTTTTCCCAAATGCCCAGTCTGTAAAGGTTCGTAATACGAGAAGTAATAAGCTTTATGAAATGGAGCAGGTTAATGATAATGGTTTTTATGCAGTGCTTATTCCTTTAAAAAGGATACCTGCATATACATATGAAGTAACATATGATAATGGTGAGACTTGTGAGGTTTATGATCCTTATTCATTTAAGTCACAGTTTACAGAAAAGGACTTAGAGAGATTTGCAAAGGGTATTCACTATGAGATATATGACAAGCTTGGTGCACACCCGGTAGAGATTAACGGTGTAAAGGGTGTTAATTTTGCAGTGTGGGCACCGAATGCCCTTAGAGTTAGTGTTGTCGGAGATTTTAATTTCTGGGACGGAAGAAGACACCAGATGACAAAGCTCGGTGACTCCGGTATATATGAGATTTTTATACCAAAGCTTGGTGCCGGAGAGATTTACCGCTATGAGATTAAATTTGCAAATGGTGACCCGGCGTTAAAATCAGACCCTTACGGCAATTTCAGTGAGGTGCGTCCTAATAATGCCTCAGTGGTTTACGATATAAATGAGTTTGCATGGACTGATAAAGATTGGCTTGTATCAAGGGATAAGAAGGATTCTAAGGCAGAACCAATGTCGGTTTATGAGGTGCATCTTGGCTCCTGGAAGAAGCCGGAGGACAGAGAATTCTATAATTACAGAGAGTTAGCAGTGCAGCTGGCAGCTTATGTTAAGAGTATGAATTATACCCACATCGAGCTTATGCCGGTTATGGAGCATCCGTTAGATGCTTCCTGGGGTTATCAGGTGACAGGCTACTATGCACCGACCAGCCGCTACGGAACTCCTGATGATTTTATGTATTTTATCAATTACATGCATGAGCAGGGCATCGGTGTAATCCTTGACTGGGTACCGGCACATTTTCCTAAGGACAGACATGCTCTTGCTGATTTTGATGGTGCATGCCTTTATGAGCATAGTGACCCAAGACGCGGAGAGCATCCGCACTGGGGAACTCTGATATTTGACTATGGTCGTCCGCAGGTATCTAACTTCCTTATAGCAAATGCTCTTTTCTGGGCGAAGAAATATCATATTGACGGTATCAGAATGGACGCAGTAGCATCTATGCTTTACCTTGACTATGGAAAAAATCATGGCGAATGGCTTCCTAATATTTATGGTGGAAAAGACAACCTTGAAGCTATAGAGATGTTAAAGCATCTAAATTCTATTATGAAAAAGAAGCATCCGGGTGTAACACTTATTGCCGAGGAATCAACTGCGTGGCCGAATGTTACCGGTTCTGTAGATGAGGGTGCAATAGGCTTTGATTACAAGTGGAACATGGGCTGGATGAATGATTTCTTAGGCTATATGAGAACTGAACCTTACATGAGAAAACATCATCATAACGAGCTTACATTTAGTATGATGTATGCTTACAGCGAGGATTTTATGCTGGTGTTTTCCCATGACGAGGTGGTGCATTGTAAAGGTTCCATGGCAGCAAAGATGCCGGGAGAAAGCTTTGAACTTAAGTTTGCTAATTTAAGAGCAGTGTATTTATATATGATGACCCATCCGGGCAAGAAGCTTCTGTTTATGGGCCAGGACTTCGGACAGATGGATGAGTGGAATGAGAATGAAAGCCTGCAGTGGAATCTTCTGCAGTACGATATACATAAGAAACTTCAGAAGTTTGTTAAGGCGATTAACATCATGTATCTTGAAAGACCGGCACTGTCTGTGCTGGACTGTTTGCCGGAAGGTTTTGAGTGGATTAGCTGTGACAATGCTGATGAAAGTATTGTTACATTTATAAGACGTTCAGAAAAGCCGGAGGAAACACTTCTTGTCGTATGTAACTTCGAGCAGATTTACCATGAAAAGTACGATATAGGCGTTCCGTTTGCCGGTCAGTATAAAGAGATAATTAACAGTGACAGTAAGGCCTTTGGCGGCGAAGGACGAACTAATCCAAGAGCCAAGAAGGCGGTAAAGAAGAGCTGTGATAATAGAGAGCATTCTATTAATATAAAGCTTGCTCCTTTAAGTGTTGCAGTATTTAGTTGTGAGTTTTATAATGGGGACGAGCCTGTTGCAAAGACGGCAGATAAGAAGTCTTCACCTAAGACGTCAAAGACTGCAGGAAGCAAGAAGAAGGCAGGAGCTTTAGAAGAAAAGCCAGAGCAGGTTAAGAATCATACAAAAGAGTAAGAGGGAAGTAAATGATATTAAGAAGTAGTGAGACAGAAGCATTGACACAGGATGTTATAGATTCAGTTGCAAGTGGCAATACAGATATTATTTCGGAATGGCTGAATGGATTATGGCCTGCAATTATAGGTTTTGGTATAAGAGTTATACTTGTTATAATTGTGTTTTTTATAGGCAGAAAGCTTATTAAACTTATTTTAAGGCTGGCGGACAAGTCCTTTGAGCGTTTTAGCGTGGAGATTACATTAAGAAAGTTTTTAAGATATTTTCTTAGTTTTACTTCTTACTGTATCTTAATCATGATATTAATAGTGATGGCCGGAAAAGATGCAGCCTCCTTTGCGGCAGTGTTTAGTTCTGCATGGGTTGCAATTGGTTTGTCGCTGCAGGGAAGCTTATCAAATTTTGCCGGCGGTATACTGATTATGCTGTTTAAGCCTTTTAAGGTTGGGGATTATATTATTGAGTGCGCAGACAATCAGGAAGGTGTTGTGCAGAGTATTGGTCTTGTATATACAGAGATTGCTACTGCTGATAATAAACGACTTATAGTCCCTAACGGTACTCTTGCCAATAACAGTATTATCAATGTTACTGCTATGGGTAAGAGAAGGGTAGATGTTAAAGTTGGCATTTCTTATACAGCAGATTTGCAGAAGGCAAAAGAAGTTGCAGCTGAAATACTTGCATCAAATGAACTGCTTCTTTCTGATGAAGACAGAATTGTTTATGTTGCAGAGCTTGCCGAAAGCTGCGTAACATTGGGCCTTAGAGGATGGGCAGCCAGTGATAATTACTATAAAGCTATCTGGGATATAAATGAACAGGTAAAGCTGGCTTTCGATGAGGCTGATATTGAGATACCATTTAACCAGCTGGATGTACATTTAAAATAGTGCTTGATTTCCATAGAGACTGTGATAAAATCTTACTTTAGTTGCATTCAGTTGTATATTAACTGAGTGGAGTTCATGACAAGAAAGAGAAAGTGAGCATAGAGATGATAACAAAGCGTGAAGATGTAAGAAATATTGCGATAATTGCCCATGTTGACCATGGCAAGACAACATTGGTAGACGAGCTTTTAAAGCAGAGCGGAGTATTTCGTGATAATCAGGAAGTTGCAGAGCGTGTAATGGATTCAAATGATATCGAAAGAGAGCGTGGTATCACAATACTTTCTAAGAATACAGCAGTTAATTATAACGGTGTGAAGATTAATATTATCGACACTCCGGGTCATGCTGACTTCGGTGGTGAGGTTGAGCGTGTGCTTAAGATGGTTAACGGCGTTATTCTGGTAGTGGATGCTTTTGAAGGTGCTATGCCTCAGACAAAGTTCGTGCTTCAGAAAGCCCTTGAGCTTGATTTATCAGTTATCGTATGTATCAATAAGATAGACAGACCGGAGGCAAGAGCAGAGGAGGTTATAGATGAAGTATTAGAGCTTCTCTTAGATTTAGATGCTTCAGAGGAGCAGTTAGACTGTCCGTTTGTATTTGCTTCAGCAAAGAGTGGTTACGCAGTGAAGAATCTTGAGGATACTCCGGTTAATATGCAGCCTCTTTTTGAAACTATTGTTGATTATATACCGGCACCGGAGGGTGATCCGGAAGCTGATACCCAGATTCTTATAAGTACTATTGATTACAACGAATATGTAGGCCGTATCGGTGTAGGAAAGGTTGAGAATGGCTCCATAAAGGTTAATCAGGAGGTTGCTCTTGTAAATGCCCACGAGCCGGACAAGAAGAAAATCGTAAAGGTCAGCAAGCTCTATGAGTTTGAGGGACTTGAGAAGGCAGAGGTTAAGGATGCCGGTATCGGTTCAATTGTTGCTATTTCAGGTATTGCAGATATTCACATAGGTGATACTCTTTGTTCTCCTGATAATCCGGTGGCAATACCTTTCCAGAAGATTTCAGAGCCTACTATTTCGATGAATTTTATTGTTAATGACAGCCCGCTTGCAGGCACCGAAGGAAAGTTTGTTACTTCAAGACATCTTCGAGACAGACTCTTCAAGGAGCTCAATACCGATGTCAGCCTTCGTGTTGAAGAAACCGAAAGTGCCGACTGTTTTAAGGTATCCGGTCGAGGAGAACTTCATCTTTCCGTACTCATTGAGAATATGCGCCGTGAAGGCTTTGAGTTTGCGGTAAGCAAGGCTGAGGTTATATATAAAAAGGATGAAAGAGGACATAAGTTAGAGCCGATGGAGCTGGTTTATGTTGATGTGCCGGAGGAGTTTTCCGGAACCGTTATTCAGGAACTCAGCCTCAGAAAGGGCGAGCTGCAGGGAATGGGTACTGCCAATGGCGGCTACACAAGACTTGAGTTTTCCATACCTTCAAGAGGTCTTATCGGTTACAGAGGCATGTTCCTTACCGATACAAAGGGTAACGGAGTTATGAATCAGGTATTTGACGGATATGGCCCGTATAAGGGTGACATACAGTATAGAAAGCAGGGTTCGCTTATTGCTTTTGAAAGCGGAGAGACTATAACCTACGGACTCTTTAACGCTCAGGAGCGTGGAGATTTATTTGTAGGACCGGGCGAGAAGGTGTACTGTGGTATGGTCGTTGGTCAGAATGCCAAGACAGAGGACATTGAGATCAATGTCTGTAAGAGCAAGCACCTTACTAATACCAGAGCATCCGGTTCAGATGAGGCGTTAAAGCTTACACCGCCTAGAATATTAAGTCTTGAGCAGAGTCTGGAATTTATTGATACAGATGAGCTTTTAGAGATAACACCGAAGAATCTGAGAATTAGAAAGAAGATTCTTGACCCTAAGCTTAGAAAGCGTTCAAATATACAGAATAAATAGCATATAGTAAGGCTTAGTATGCCATTACATTCGGCAAATCAGCCACCATGAAACTGTTGTTATCAGCAGATAGTTTTATGGTGGTTTTTACGTTGTTCGGATATAAGTTGAAATATGATTTATGCAACTTAAAACAGAGGTTAACGATTAAGTTATTTAGTATATTTACTTGACGATAAAATGTTGACAGTGTATATTATATATATGTACATTTGTAGAAAATATTGACGTAATTATTAATTTTTGTTTGGTTCATTGTTAATAATCACTAATTGTTTTTTGAAATGTGATAACATGTACACATCTATTATTAAAGAGAGGATGGAGTTAGAATGAAAATGAGACGTATTTCTAAAGTTGTAGCTTTAGCGTTAACATTAGTTATGTCATTATCAATGGCTTTATACAATAATGCTGACGTGGCTAAGGCTGCAAGTAATACTGTTACTTTCAAGAACGGCAGTACAACTGTTGATACAAAGTCTGTTAACTCAGGAAGTGCAGTAGCGAATATCGGCGCACTTGAAGTAGACGGTAAGTTATTTGCCGGCTGGTTCACACAGAATGTTGGCGATATTACTGATGTTGCATCTGCATTAAACTATGCATATGATTTCTCATCAGCAGTTAATTCAAACAAGACACTTTATGCCGGTTGGATTAATATCGGTACAGGCGAAAACAGTGAGTTTTATCTTATGGGTACTCAGAACAGACCTGTAACATCAACGACTACAGCCGGACTTAGATTTATGACTAAGATTACTGATAATCTTGTTAACAAAGTTAAGGCACTTAATTCTGCAAACAGCGGAATCAGACCTACAAGCAATGCACAGACAGGTATCGGTTACGGTACAGTTCTTACATATGCAGATAACCTTGCAAATGGCAGCATGCTTGTTAAGGATACCTCTGCTTCAACAGTAGGAAAAGGCTTCTTAGTTGTTCCTGCTGTTAAGACATATACTGTAGGAAGTAACTACCGTATATATACAGGTATGGTAGTTGGTATTCCTGAGGCATATTATTCACAGCATATTGCAGCAAGACCTTATATTACATATGCAGATGCTAATGGTGTAACTCAGACATACTACTATACTGAGACTTCAGGTACTACACATAAGGTTGGCGGAGCTTACTATCTTAACTATAATGAAGCAGTTGATAACTATACATGTAATGACACAATAGATGTAGAGCAGCCATCTACAGAGGCTCCAACTACAGCATATGTTCCTACATATACAGGTGGATATAACTTAACAGTAAAAGATATTAAGTGGTCTCCGGAAACACCTATTACCGGTTCACAGGTTATCTGGACTGTAACAGTTATGAATGATGGTGATACAGACATTCCTGCTGGAACAACAATTGGTTATCAGGTACAGGTTGATGGAAGTACATCAAATATTACATGGTGTGACTCATATAACAGCGGACTTAAGGCAGGTCAGTCAATTGAACTTACATGTAATGGTGGAACCACAGGAAACTATTGGACAGCTACACAGGGTTCACATTCAATAATGGCATGGGTAGATGATGTTAACAGATTTACATCAGAGGTTAATGAGAACGATAACCAGTACACAGTTAATATTAATATCCAGAATACCGTATCTACAACAGCAGCAACAACCCAGGCAACCCAGGCACCTACACAGGCACCTACAACACAGGCTCAGTTACAGGGCTACGATTTAACAGTTACTAATATCAGCTGGGATTCAAGCAAGGCAGTTGCCGGTGGACAGGTAGTATTTACTGCTACAGTTAAGAATAGTGGTGATACAGATATACCTGCGGGAACAACAATCGGATACCAGTTACAGATTGATGGAAGCACATCAGCTATCTGGTGGTGTGATACATATAACAGCGGTCTTAAGGCGGGAGCGTCAATTGACCTTACATGTAACTCAGGTACTAATGGAGTCAACTATTGGACAGCTACACAGGGTAGCCATTCTGTAATGGCATGGGTAGATGATGTAAACAGATTCCCGAACGAAATTAATGAGAATAACAACCAGTACACAGCTACTATTAGTGTTGGAGCAGCACAGACAACAACAGCAGCACCTACTTACCCGGATATGATTATAACAAAGGTTTGGTGGGAACCTTCTTCACCAACTGCCGGAAATCAGGTTACTTTCCATGCAACAATTAAGAACCAGGGTACAGCAGCAACTCCAAATAACCAGACTAATGGTGTTGCATTCTGGATTGATGGAAATAAATTAAACTTATGGTCAGGTGGCAGCTATGGTGCAATTCAGCCGGGACAGTCAGTAGATGTTCAGGCTGACGGTGGTGATGTAACATGGACTGCAACACAGGGCTCACATAGCATAAGGGCTATGGTTGATGATGCCGGAAGATATACAGAGTCTAATGAGGACAACAACACATGGAATGGTACAATAAATGTATCAGCACCAGCAACTCAGGCACCAACCCAGGCTCCTACAGAGGCACCTACAGTAGAGAATAATACATCAGGTATTACTATTTACTTCTACGGAAGCGGTTGGTCAAGTGCATATCTGTGGTCTTGGAATGGATATGATACACTTGGTAAGTATGACTGGCCAGGTCAAGCATTTACTAAAGTAAGTGGTACAAATAACTGGTGGAAATTATCTGTTAATGCTTCACAGCTTACAGGTTATGTTCAGGAGACCGGCGGCGGTACAGGCTGTGATAAAGAGTTTGGTACTATCTCAGGATATGGTACATATTTCGTAGTTTATAACAACAATGCAGAGACACTTTACACATCTCAGTCAGCAGCTGAATCAGCAGCAGGCGAGAAGATTAGTGGTGGTTCAAGCTCAGGTGGCGGAACAACTACAGAGCCTTCAACAGAGGCACCTTCAATAGACTCAGGCTCAGATGCAGACGGAAGAGTTGTTGGTTACAACGTACCAAGTGGTAAGACAACATCTTCAAACGTATCAATGAGCGCTAACGGTGTATCAGTTGGTGTGTTTGATACTACAGTTAATAATACACATTCATGGGTAGGATATTATCCTTCATTATCATCATCAAGAGTTGCTATCTTCGACTTTGAAGGTACTGCGAAGGTTACACTTACAGTTAACTATAGTGTAAGCAGTGCAACAGTTCGTCCTGCAGCTGATGGTATAACACCTACAATAACAAGAAGTGGCAATACTTCATATATCACATTCCCAATTACAAAGGCTGGTCAGTATTCTGTAGAACTTAATGGTAACCTTACAGATGCAGTTATGATTTTTGCTAGTGCTATCGAATCTAAGCCTTCAGGTAATGTTAGAACTATCTCAGGCGAGTACAATGGTGATATTACTGTTTCATCAGGTCAGACTCTTTATATTGAAGGTGGTGCAGCAGTATACGGACGTATCTTCTGTCAGAGCAATTCTACAGTATGCGGACGTGGTATCATCGATGGAAGTAAATATGATACATGGGGTGGCAATGGCGGAAATGCTAAGTATCCTATGTCAATTGAGTTTGCAAGCAATGTTAATATAAGCGGTGTATCAGTACTTAACTCTAACTGCTGGAATTATCAGATTTATAATTCAAGCAATGTAACACTTGATAATATTAAGATTGTATCAGCAAGACCTAACGGCGATGGTGTATCAATCCAGTCATCAAGCTATGTATATGTTAAGAACAGTTTCATCCGTACATGGGATGATGGTGTAGTTCTTAAGAACTATTCAAGCAACAATACACATCATGTATATTGTGATAACGTAGTATTCTGGACTGACCTTGCTCAGGCTATGGAAATTGGTGTTGAGACCAATGCGGGTTACGATGGAGTACCGGCAAATCCGGCAATTTATGAAGTTGAGTTTACTAACATTGATGTAATTCATGAGCTTCATAAGGCTGCAATCAGTATCCATAATGGTGATAACGCAGAGATTTACAATGTTAAGTGGGAAAATGTCACAATGGATGATTGTAGTCCTGGAAAGGGTGATGGATGGAACTACTGGTTAGACTTCACAACATGTTACCCAACAGACTTTGGTGGCTCATCAGCATGGGCTCATCACTGGGATGGAACAGGTACAATCCATGATGTAACCCTTAGAAACATTCAGATAACATCAAGTTCAAATGCCGGACACAGAGTTTGGGATTACTGGGCATCACAGAACAGAGGCTACAGTATTTACAATATTACATGTGAAAACGTATATGTAAATGGTTCAGCATTTAAATATTAATGGCTCTTTGTCAAGAGTGGGGGTAAAACCCGTTAATGGCAGGTGTGGAGAAATCCACACCTGTTTCAGTTTAAGTTGTAGTCAATAGAATACGATTTCTAAAATTCTCAAAGTTACGGAATCCGTAAGCATTTCGTTTAATCACCTTGATTTTGTTGTTGGTACCCTCTGTAAAACCATTGGAATAAGGACAGTCAAAAGCATTTAATATGTATTTGGACCAGTTGGAAAGCATGGTAAGGCATGGTTTGAATTCAGGCAGGCCACTGACTTGTGCTGACAGTATAAATTTTTTCAGCTTTGGCAGAGCTTCAGATTTTGATGGTGAGTTCATAAAATCATAGAACTGTTCTTTCAGATAGTAAGCCTGTGCCAAATCAGGGGAAATGGACAACATCACTTCCAGTGCATCTTTATTTTCATCGCCAAGTTTATTGTAATGAGATAAAAGAATGCGCCTGCTACGCTTGAAATATCTGCGTCTTGATGGGTGCATCTGCTTCTGGATGCGTTTGCGGACATTTTCAAGTGCCCATGTCACATACCGTACAACATGAAATTTATCAATTACAATAGTGGCGTTAGGAAAATAGGTTTCTGCAATGTCACGATACACAGAATTCATGTCCATAACAAAATATTCAACTTCTTTGCGGTTGGGAAAATTTCTTAAATAGCTGCTAAGCTGAGTTTGGGTTCTGCTGGGAAGTATGTCAAATACTTCATGTTTCTTTGGGTCAGTTAAAATCGCCTGGAATTTCTGACCGCCTGCATTCCCTTTAAATTCGTCAATTGACAAGACTTTTGGAAGAGAAGCAGGTTTAGGATATTTTATATCTTCCATACGCCGGAAGATTGTGGATGCAGAGATACCGGTCTGTCTTGCAATGGATGAAACACTTTGTAGTTCACGCAGCAAATGAATGGCAAGAAAACCTAAACGGCTGGTAATTCTGCAATGCTTTGGTAGAAGATTAAATGTTTCATTAAAATGATGGTTGCATGAAGTGCAATGATAGCGTCTCTTTTTATAGTGAAGCAGGGTGCGTTTACCCTGAATGGGAGCATCTTTTAAAATGGAAGTTCTGTAATCGTGAACTTTGTTTGTAACGGCACCACAAACCGGACAAACGTGATCACGGCGTTCAAGTTTAAAGAAGATATGAATCTCTTCATTATTAACTTCTGTTTTTTCTACAATTAGGTCTTTTATTTCTAGGATTTCTGATATAAAATTGGTATTAGGCATAGATGAAAACTCCTTTCTTTTGTTTTGTTGTGGTGACTTAATTATAAAGAAAATTTGATTCTATGCCTATTCTTTTTACCTAAAAATTTAAATGGTTCTAAACCTTACCCCCAAGTAAAGTTTAGAACCATATTAATTAATACTCTTATAGAGGGATTGCTCCCGGTCTTAGGACCGGGAGCTTTTTTAGTAAATTCAATTGACAATATATATATGAATTTATATATTATAAGTAGATTCGTTTTTTAAATCTTGTTAAGATGACTGAATTAATTAAGGTTAGGATGTATTAATAATTTTGCTAAGAAAAAGAGATAACGAATATACATATACTATGATGAGAGGACAGGGAAAAATGAAAAAAAGAGGTCTTTTGAAAATTATTGTCTTAGCAGTAACACTGGTTGCTTCATTATTATTGGGATTGCATAATAATGCTGATGTGGCTAAGGCTGAAAGTACTACTGTTACATTTATAAGTGGCAGTGAGACAGTTGACACAAAGGCTGTTAATTTAGGAGACACCGTTGAAATTATTGATGCTCCTCAAATTGACGGCAGGTTATTTGCCGGATGGTTTACGCAGGATGTTGGTGATATTACTGATGTTTCGTCTGTTTTAGAATATGCATATGATTTTTCATTGCCTGTTAATGAAAACAAGACATTGTATGCCGGTTGGATTAATGTTGGAGTTGGAGAAGAGAGCAGTTTTTATCTTCTTGGTACCCAGTACCGGTCGGCATCTTCAAATACGACTGCAGGTCTTAGATTTATGACTAAGATTAAAGATGAATTTTTAAACAGCGTAAAAATACTTAATTCTGCTAACAGCAGTATTGAACCGGAACACATGAACCAGACCGGAATTGGGTATGGTACTGTTGTTACATATGCAGAAAATTTGGACAATGGAGATATGCTTGTTAAAGATGATTCAGCAGTGTCCATGAGAACCGGTTTTTATGTGATTCCTGCAGTGAATACATATTCACGTGAAAGTGATTATCATATATATACAGCACTTATTGTTGATATTCCATCCGCATACTTTTTACAGCATATCGCGGCAAGACCATATATTACATATTCAGATGTAAATGGTGTAATACAGACATATTATTATACAGAGACATCTGATACCAGTCATAAGCTTGGCGGAAGTTATTATCTTAATTACAATGAAGCTGTGAACAATTGTGTGGATGATGATGCAATTATAATTGGACAGACATCTACAGAAGCAACTACCTCAGCTACTGTTGAGCAGTTACAAGGCTATGACTTAACTATTACCGATATCAGCTGGGATTCGGCAAAGGCTATTGCAGGTGAACAGGTGGTATTTACTGCTACAATTAAAAATAATGGAGATACTGATATTCCTGCAGGGCAGAAAATAGAGTATCAGATTCAAATTGATGGAGATACATCAGTTATCTGGTGGTGTGATACATATGATGGCGGCCTTATGGCTGGTAAGTCTGTAGACCTTACATGTAATGTGGGAACGAATGGCGTTAGTTATTGGAGTGCTGCAGAAGGCGACCATACTGTAATGGCATGGGTAGATGATGTTAACAGATTTACAAATGAAATTAATGAGAACAATAATAAATGTCTTGAGGTAATAAGTGTATCTAAGGCTCAGAGTTCAACTCAGCCGTCCACAGAAAAACCTACAGTAGAGAATAATAAATCCGGAATTACAATTTATTTTTACGGAAAAAACTGGTCCAGCGCATATCTGTGGTCTTGGAATGGTTATTCAACTTCAAGCTGGCCGGGAGAGTCACTTACAAAGGTAAGCGGTACCGCTAACTGGTGGAAGATTAGCGTAAATGCTTCAAGACTTTCTGGTTATGTTCAGGAGAGTGGTGGCGGCAGAGGCTGCGATAAGGGCTTTGGTACAATATCCGGATATGGTACTTATTTTGTAATATATAGTAACGACAAAGAGGTGCTTTATAAATCACAGTCCGAGGCTGAAAAAGCAGCCGGGGAATCTCTTTTGGGAGTGTCAGCAAACGGTCCTACAGAGGCACCTGTGATAGAAAATAACAAGTCCGGAATTACAATTTATTTTTATGGTAGTGAATGGTCTAATGCGTATTTGTGGTCTTGGAATGGATATACAACTACAAAATCACCGGGGGAATCATTTACAAGAGTGAGCGGTACAGCAGGATGGTGGAAGTTGTCAGTAAAGGCTTCAAAGCTTACCGGATATATTCAGGATAGTATCAGCGGCATAGGATACAAAAAGAATTTTGGTACAATATCCGGATACGGGACCTATTTTGTAGTTTATATTAATGACAAAGAGATGTTGTATACATCCCGTGAACTGGCTGAATCAGTTGCCGGTGAGACTCTGGGTGGAATTCCAAGTACGAAGGGTGAAGATTTAATTCCTTCAGTAGGTATAGAGAACGGAGGAAGAGTCGTAGGATATAATGTACCAAGCGGTAAGACAAAGTCAGCTGATGTATCCATGACTGCAAATGGAGCGGCTGTTGGAGTGTTTGATACAATAGTGAATAATAATCATATTTACAAGAATACTTCGACACTATCGACGGCAAGAGTTGCTATTTTTGATTTTACAGAGAAAGCGCAGGTTACACTGACTGTTAATTATAAAGTGACCAGTGCAATTATTCGCCCGGTTGGTGAAGGAATAAAACCTGTAATAACCCACAATGGTAATATTTCATATATCACATTTACAATTACTGAGCATGGACAATATTCGGTAGAGCTTAACGGCAAGGTTACTGATGCTGTTATGATATTTGCCGGTGAGATTGAGAGTATACCAACCGGTAATGTTAGAGTTGTTTCAGGAGTACATAATGGTGATATTACTGTTCAGTCTGGTGAAACTCTTTATATAAAGGGTGGAGCTGCAGTATACGGACGTATTATTTGCAAGAGCAATTCTACAGTATGCGGACGTGGTATCATAGATGGAAGCAAGTATGCTTCATGGATTAGCAAGAACGGACAGGCACGAATTCCTATGGCTATAGAAAATGCCTCTAATGTTCATGTAAGCGGTGTATCAATTCTCAATTCAAACTGCTGGAACTATCAGATATATAACTCAAATAATGTATATCTTGACAATATTAAAATCATATCAGCAAGACCTAACGGTGATGGTATATCAATTCAGTCATCAAGTTATGTATATGTAAGCGACAGCTTCCTTCGTACATGGGATGATGGTATTGTACTTAAGAATTATTCAAGAAATAATACACATGATGTATACTGTGACAATATTATATTCTGGACCGATTTAGCCCAATCTATGGAGCTTGGGGTAGAGACTAATGCCGGATATAATGGAACTTCTGCAAATCCTGCAATTTATAATGTTGAGTTTACCAATATTGATCTTATCCATGTGCTTCATAAGGCCGCAATCAGTATCCATAACGGTGATAATGCAGAGATTTATAACGTTAAGTGGGAAAATGTCACTATGGAAGACTGCAGACCGGGACAGGGAGACGGCTGGAATTTATGGTTAGATTTAACCACTTGTCATGCAAGAGATTTCGGTGGTGCAGCATCATGGTCTCACAACTGGGACGGAACAGGTACAGTTCATGATGTAACTCTTAAAAACATACAGATTACATCGAGCACAAATGCCGGTCACAGAGTTATAGACTGGTGGGTATCACAGGGCACCGGTAAGAGTATTTATAATATTAAATGT
The DNA here is from genome assembly GCA_045603305.1 of Lachnospiraceae bacterium. Classification (GTDB taxonomy): domain Bacteria; phylum Bacillota; class Clostridia; order Lachnospirales; family Lachnospiraceae; genus JAFRXK01. Next base: position 17,808 of record JAZULV010000014.1, read on the forward strand.
GAAGATGTATATGTAAATGGCAAAGCATTTAAGTATTAATATAGTTACTGCATTTATTGAGGAATATTAAAAATAAGCACCTGTGGCTAAAGGTGGTTTATATATTATTAATTATCAAAAAATACCTAAAATGGAGGTTAAACCGGTTATGAAGAATGATTTAGTTAAAGCCTATGAAGTACCTGTAGGAAAGAGAATTTCTGAGGGAATCACAATGTTTGTCAATGGTGACAGAACCGGAGTGTTTGATACAGAGGTAAATAACACCCATGAGTGGAAGCAGGATTTCAGCTGGACATTGTCTAAAGCAGCAGTTGCTATATTTGATTTTACCGGCAAGGTTCAGGTGCGTATTCATACTGAATTCAAGGTAGAAAGCGTTACATTCAGACCATTGTCATCAAAGATTGTTCCGGTTCTTGAGCAGTGTGATGATGACAATACAGATATTATTTTTGAGCTGACAGATGATAAGGAAGCACTCAATTCATTTGGACAGTACTGTATTGAGTTCAATAATGACAGAAACAATGCAATGCATATATTTGCGAATAAGCTGCCAGAGAGACCTAAGGGAGAGTATATTACTATTGCTAACAATACCGCATTTTATGGTGATATTGTTCTTGAGAAGGGACAGACTCTTTATATCGAGGGTGGTTCAGCAGTATACGGAAGAGTTTATTTTGCAGATGATACAAGGGTATACGGAAGTGGTATCATTGACGGAAGTCATCATGGAAACTGGGCATGGAACATTAAGAAAGCCCATTGTCCGATAATGATTATGGAGTGCAAGAACGTTAAAATTGAAGGTGTTTCAATACTTAATTCTCCATGCTGGGTATGTACTGTAAGAGACAGCGACTATGTATACTTTAACAATGTTAAGATTATTTCCAACAAGGCAAACAGTGACGGTATTTCAATTCAGTCCTCAAGAAATGTTTATATTGATAACTGTTTCCTGCGCACCTGGGATGACAGTATAGTAGTTAAGAGTTACCTTTACAATAAGAATGCTCATGATATTTACGTTAATAACTGTCTCTTGTGGACTGACCTTGCCCAGAGCATGGAGCTTGGTTTTGAGACTAATAAGGGCAAGAGTGATAAGCCTCAGATGTACAACATAGAGTTTAAGAACGTTACTGTGCTTCACCAGCTTCACAAGGCAGCAATCAGTATTCATAATGCTGATAATACTGAGATATTTAATGTGCTTTGGGAGAACATAACGATAGAAGAAGTGGACGTACCAATGGGTGGTGATGGCTGGAACATCTGGCTTGATATTACAAATATACCGGCAAGTGATTTTTCTATCCCTGGCTCAACTCCTACCTGGACTACAGTACAGGAGAGAGGCACTATCCACGACATTACAATAAAGAATATCAAGGTGTTAGATGATAAGTCAGGCAGCACATATCGTATATGGCCGGTAAAAGAAGGTGTAGATATTTATAATCTTAACTTCGAGAATGCTTACAATTATGGTAAAGTAGATAAGATGAATTCCTTGGTATAATGAGATTATCTGCGATTCTTACAGTGGGATTGATATAGTGCAATTTATATAAGTTAAGACGACAATAAAAATGCATCAAAATGAGAAAGAAGATACCCGGATGGATATCTTCTTTCTTTTATCGTATATAATTATTTATTAGCTTCAACTTCTGCCATCTTCATAGCACGAACCTTTGTTGAAAGTCCGTAAAGGTTGATGTAACCTTCTGCATCATGGTGGTCATAAAGGTCACCGGTTGTAAATGATGCAATACTTTCATTGTAAAGTGTGTATGGAGATGTAGTTCCCTGCTTAATGATGTTACCCTTGTAAAGCTTCATCTTAGCTTCACCGGTTACATACTGCTGTGTTGACTCGATGAATGCCTGAAGTGCCTCACGAAGTGGGCTGAACCACTTAGCACAGTAAACAACTTCACCAAACTTAGCACCGAGAGTCTTCTTCATAGCAAGAGTTTCCTGGTCAAGGATAAGCTCCTCAAGCTGCATATGAGCTTCCATAAGGATTGTTCCACCCGGTGTCTCATAAACACCACGGGACTTCATGCCTACCATACGGTTCTCTACGATATCACAGATACCGATACCATGCTTGCCGCCTAAAGCGTTGAGTTCCTTGATAATATCTGAAAGCTTCATCTTCTTGCCGTTAAGAGCTACAGGAGCACCCTGCTCAAATGTGATTGAGATCTCCTCTGCTTCATCAGGAGCCTTCTCCGGAGTTGTACCAAGTACGAGCATATGATCGTAGTTAGGTGCATTTGCAGGATCTTCAAGCTCAAGACCTTCGTGGCTGATGTGCCAGATGTTACGGTCACGGCTGTAGCTTGTGTCTGCCTTGAAAGGAAGGTCAATATTTCTGTCAGCACAGTACTGAAGCTCTTCCTCACGTGACTGGATATCCCAGATTCTCCAAGGAGCGATTATCTTAAGATCAGGAGCTAATGCCTTGATACCGAGCTCGAAACGAACCTGGTCATTACCCTTGCCTGTTGCACCGTGGCAGATAGCTACTGCACCCTCTTTTCTTGCGATATCAACAAGAATCTTAGCGATAAGAGGTCTTGCCATAGCAGTACCGAGTAAATACTTATTCTCATAAATTGCATTTGCCTTAACGCATGGAAGGATGTACTCGTCACAGAATTCATCAACAACATGCTCTATGTATAACTTTGAAGCACCGGTATAAGCTGCTCTCTCTTCAAGACCATCAAGCTCGCTTTCCTGTCCAACGTCGATACATACACAAATAACTTCGTAATCATAGTTCTCCTTGAGCCAAGGAATAAGAACTGTAGTATCAAGTCCGCCTGAGTAGGCTAAAATAACTTTTTCCTTCATTGAAAATTACCTCCTGAACGTAATTTGTTACGCAATAATTTAACTTTTATAAATATACAACATAAGCCCCAGAAATGCAATACTATTTTATAAAAACGTGAAAGTTTTGAATATTATGCATAAAACGTGCATAAATATGTACTATATGCACATATTTCAGTTTTTTTTGAATAAACATAAAAAAATCTCTTTACTAAATCGAAAAGAAATGTATACTTAACATAGGTGAAGATACCAGGGTCAAAAGGTCATACTTTTCATGCTTGCATGAAAAAGTATGAGGTTGGGACCCGCCAAAATATGAGAAAGTAGCCCGGTAGGGCGGATTTCGATTATTTTGCAGGATTGTGGGAGCACGTAGTGCGTAGCAATCCGTAGGTATCATGTGAAACAAAAATATTAATAAATTAGGGAGGATTACCTTATGATAAAGGCTGGTATTATAGGATCTACCGGATATGCAGGTGCGGAACTGGTTCGTCTGCTTTTAGCACATCCTGAGGTAGAGATTGTATGGTATAGTTCAAGAAGTTATGTTGATAAGAAGTATTCATCAGTGTATCAGAACTTTTTCAAGCTTGTAGATGCAAAGTGTATGGATGACAATATGGAGGAGCTTGCAGACAGTGTGGATGTTATATTTACAGCCACACCACAGGGACTCTGCGCAAACCTTGTGAACGACGATATACTTTCAAAGGTAAAGATTATAGATTTAAGTGCTGACTTCAGACTTAAGGATGTAAGTGTATACGAGAAGTGGTATGGTATTACCCATGCAAGCCCTCAGTACCTTCCGGAGGCTGTGTACGGACTCTGCGAGGTTAATCGTGAAGACGTTAAGAATGCAAGAATCCTTGCAAACCCGGGCTGTTACACAACCTGCTCCATACTTACAACCCTTCCACTTGTAAGTGAATTTATAATTGATGCCAATTCACTTATTATTGATGCTAAGTCAGGAACATCAGGAGCCGGCAGAGGTGCCAAGGTTAATAACCTTTACTGCGAGGTAAATGAAAGCATTAAGGCATACGGTGTAACAAACCACCGCCACACTCCTGAGATAGAGGAGCAGTTGTCCTATGCCTGCGGTCAGGATGTTATGATTAATTTCACTCCACATCTTGTTCCTATGAACAGAGGTATACTTGTAACTGCCTATGCAAATCTTCATGAGAAGGTTACATACGAGGATGTAAAGGCTGTATACGAGAAGTATTATGGCAACGAGTATTTCATCAGACTTTTAGACAAGGATGTATGTCCTGAGACAAGATGGGTTGAGGGAAGTAACTTTGTGGATATTGGATTTAAGATTGACGAGCGTACCGGAAGAATAGTTATGATGGGAGCTCTTGATAACTTAGTTAAGGGTGCTGCCGGTCAGGCGGTACAGAACATGAATATAATGTTTGGTCTTAGAGAGAACATGGGGTTGGAGTTAGTTCCGGTATTCCCATAAATATTAGTAAAGAAATTTTGTAATTTAAAAGGGAGCGTTACTCAATAAAGCGATTCTTTCAGAAATTACCTGATTGAGTAACACTCCCTTTAGTATTTTCAATTAGAATATTTACGCCTCAAAATAGTGGCAAAGTACAAAGAAGTCGCTACAAGGATAACGAACGCTTCTATAAATGCACATATTCTGATCTTTTGAGGCCTTCAGAAGCAACTTAAACTGTACAATTACAGAGATAACAATAAAGTTTTTATGGGATACTGTAATAATATGCACTAAGATAGGAATTAAAACATCATTTATTGTCACAAGAACAAATGTTTGGCAAGTCTATAACATATAATATTTAGTATTGATTTTTATCAAAAAAAATGTATAATATGGCTTGCGCGCATTTATTTTACAATCAAATTATGGGAGAAAATCAAACATGAATAAATTTTTCAAAAACACGTCATTAAAAATTGTAATTACTACATTCATTTTATTTTTAATATTATTTGTTGGAAACTCAATCAAAGCTAACGCTACAACAAATTCTGAAACTAATACTGCAACAAGTTTTAAAGCTGACTACATAAAATTTACTGCAATTTGTGACACAAATACTTATGTAAAAGCAAATACTAATTCAACAAAATCTCGTTCAATCTCAAAAGGGGATACAATTAAAGCTGTTGGATATAAATATAATTCAAATGATAGGTTGTTTTATTTAACAAAATCTGGCGATTATATCGAAGCTGTAAAAGTAAAAACAACAAGCACTTCAAGCGAAGTTAGATCAAATATGTACTCTTCTCCTAGGAAAATATATACTGGCGTA
>JAZULV010000015.1:0-3705 GCA_045603305.1 Lachnospiraceae bacterium
ATTGAAATGTCATTTTATCATTTATTTCCTATTATTCGTTTTTAATTTAATCTCAGTCAACCAATTTCCCACTCCAATTAAAACAAAACTAGGCAACAATAAAGTAACAAATAGTATTATTTCGTCTTTTATAAAGCGCGAAATCGCATAAACACTTAAATAAGTCAGTAAGATATTTATACATCCGCATATTATCATATATTTACCATAACTATGCTGTGCTATATCCCAATTATGTTTACTGTCTTTTGCACGTTTAGACCAATATGCCGGATACTTTATATATTCCGTACTATATTCCAATGGAAATCTATATGCAATAAATCCACAAGCAATCATACCTATTGAAATAACTATTGGTGCAATATATAATACAACTTCCATAGCAAATGTTCTCCTTCAAACTAATCTTCTTTACTCAGCAAACTCGGCTTCTATTCTACCGGTAAATCCTTAAACATATTTATGGTTCTGTAAATCTCGCCACAAACAGGACACTTCCAGTCACAATTGCTTTTCTTTGCTTTTTTATGCAGATGGACCAATATTCCGGCACTACATTTAGGGCAAGTGACAGGTTCTTCTCTCCATAGCTTTTTCAATAAAACAACTTCTTCCTCACGAGTGTTCATGTACATAAACTGTCTCCCATTAAAAATCACAAAGATTGTTTTTCAAAAAATATAACCCTCTCACTTATCTCTCACACTTCAACTCTATATCTACTTCATACTCATTATCAATCAATATGTATTCAAGTCCATGCAGCTTACACTTGTTAAGCATCTTGGCATTGTCCTTAAGTACATTTTCCATCATGCAGTCTGAATCATCCATACGTTCTTCAATTACATTTGCAAATCTTTTTATATCACTAAAATGATTCTTAATATATCTCTCGCTCATAACCAGACAGTAATACTTGATATGCGTCAGATATGCCTCATCAAAATCCTTCGCCCAGTCAAAAGGAATATAACAGCCTTCTACTACAAGATTCTGCCCGTTCTCAATGGCTGTCTTTATCATCTCACGAACAATTGGCCACAAATAACTTGTAAGTGCTTCATCATCACTCATTGGAGTGAGCATAGTATTACCGCTTCGTATAAGCCCCATCTTTAAATGGTCTATTGAAAGATATGGGTATTTGTACTTTTCAAGCAGCCTTTGTGCCAGCAATGTCTTGCCGGTGTGAGATGCTCCTGTTATTAATACAATCATTTATACTCTCCTAAATCAGATTCGTCTGTTCAAATAATAATGGTAACAGCTTCCCTCGCTGGATACCATACATGCCCCCTGGGGATTCTCCGGAGTGCACACCCTGCCAAACAAAGGACATTCATTCGGTGACTTTCTGCCGGATACCACATCTCCACAGCTGCAGCCGGCATTGTATGCTGCATCATAATCAAGTCCGTCACTTCCCGCATCAAACTCTGCGTACTCTTTTCTTAAACAAAGTCCTGACATTGGTATAGTTCCCAAGCCTCTCCATGACGCATCACAAGGTTCAAAATATTTATCTACAAGCACTGCTGCCGTTTCGTTTCTTTCCCCACTTACAGCAGACCGGTACATGTTCTTCACAACACCCTGTCCCTGCAGCTTCACCAGTGCATATATCGCTTTAATCAGTTCTTCTCCCTCAAATCCGGCTACAACAAAAGGCACACCAAATTCCTCGGCCAGTGACTTAAAAGCATTGCTTCCGGTTATTACACTCACATGTCCCGGTGCTATAAAACCGGTTATTATACTCCCCTCATTTTTAACCGAGCGTATAACCTCAGGCATAGTCTTAATCGCTGTAAGCAGTTTTATATTATTAATCCCTGCCTTCTGCGCTTCCTCTAACAGTACAGCGTACACAGGTGTAGTTGTCTCAAATCCTACCGCCGCAAATACAAATGTAGTCTGTGGCTCATTCTCCGCAAGCTTAAGCATCTCAAATGGCGAATACACCATCTTAAAATTAGCCCCTTCGGCACCGACATCTCTTAAAGACTGGCGGCTTCCCCGCACACGAATCATATCGCCAAAGGTCACAACGCAGGTATTCTCCTGCTTTGAGAGCTCGATAAGCTTGTCTATGTAAGCTGAAACAGTCACACATACCGGACATCCCGGCCCTGAAACCAGCTTTATCTTAGGTGACAAAAGCGAGGGAATACCATTCTCGGAAATCGCTGCAGTATGGGTACCGCAGACTTCCATAAGTACCGCCTCTCTGCCATCATAATTCTTAAGATATTCTAACATTTCATTAATTTGCGGCATAAGGCTACTCTCCTAACTCACTAAACAAATCAATCATATCCTCTGCTTCCTTTGGCTTCATAACCTGAATTACAAGGCCTGCATGAACAAGCACATAGTCACCAATCTTCACATCAATAATTCCGGTATGAGCCTTAACCTTATTTCCTGCAAAATCAACCTCTGCAATATTTCCATCAATACTTATAACCTTACCCGGGTATGCAACACACATAATAGTTCTCCTCTTATTCTTAATAACTGCTCTGTTATCCTACGCTTGGATTCGTCTTGCCGGTATACTCTGTAACAGTAAGCTTTATCACAGCTGTGCGCGGTACTACTGTTCTGTCATATTCAAAACTGCGCGTTCTTTCATCACGATTCATTATTATGTCAAGCCCTCTTAGCTTGTCATCGCCCACAAGAAACTCGATATCCGCCTTTCCCATAACACTTTTATATCTCATGGTCGCATCTTTGCTTTCATAAATCAGTTCCAGTTCATGTCCGCAATCCATCTCAAAGGAACATACACCGTTCTTCTTCATCAGTTCATACTTTCGTCCCGCCATTGCACCGTGCACATAGAAATAAATCTGCCCACCACAGATTTCATAGCCGAAATTCAATGGTACAATATAAGGATACATATCCTCATCGCAAAGACCAATTCTAATAACATCACATTCATCAATTATTTGCTTAATCACTTCAAAATCTTTTACTTCGCGGTCTTTTCGTCGCATAATAAACCTCCTAAAAAACAGACATGAAGTTATTTATGCTTAACTAAAACACAACTTCTATGTCTGCAAATAATTTTACATCAGTTATGATAAAAATTAAAGACCTAATTCCGGCAATTTATTGCCCATAACCACTCTTGGGTGCGACTATTAATATTTATATCTTGTAATAGACCCCCAACCTTTCGGAATCCCCATCGCTGTTAAAAGCCTGCATTTCTTTTCAAAAGATGATTTTTTTTCAAAAGACTTAATTAATCTAGTAAACTCTTTTTTAAATTCCAAAAATTCTTCTTTAGCCAGTAAATACCGAAATGCAATTATAACTGAAAACAAATCAGATTTACCACAAGCATAATGGTCACCATTTTTAGGTATCATCATTTTTCTATGCAAAACTGTATCCGGTATTTCGTACCGGGACTTGAAAGAATACAAACGCTCATTATGTGCACATATATTTCGAAAATGTGTTAACATCTTAAGGTACTGGGATAATTCTTTTTCACTCACACTTTTGAAATTTGTACTAATTTTAGACTGAATACTCGTTGTTAGCAAAGAATACATTTTTGAAGTCTGTCCTAATGTAAGTGTATTTAAAACTACCCATAAAGGAACATTTGCATATGTTTTTCTTTGATATACCACATATGCATGTTCTGTATTGCTATTTGCTTCATTTGACAATACT
>JAZULV010000016.1:0-33821 GCA_045603305.1 Lachnospiraceae bacterium
ATGAAAGACTGTTATAATTTGAATAAAGTATAAGAACATACTTTATGAATGGAGGAATTAATCATGAGCGAAGTTATTAATAATATTATATCAAGAAGAAGTGTAAGAAAGTATAAGCCGGACATGATTCCGAAAGAAGACCTTGACAGGATAATTGAGGCAGGAACCTATGCTGCTACAGGTATGAACAGGCAGTCGCCTATTATCATAGCAGTAACTAATAAAGAACTTAGAGATAAGCTTTCTGTATTGAATGGTAAGATTATGGGTACGGATGCAGCTTTTGACCCATTCTATGGTGCTCCGGTAGTGCTTATAGTGCTTGCTGACAAGAGTAAGCCTACCTATATTTACGACGGAAGTCTTGTGATGGGCAATCTTATGCTGGCAGCCCATGATTTAGGGATAGGAAGCTGCTGGATTCATCGCGCAAAGGAAGAGTTTGAACTTCCTGAAGGTAAAGAACTGTTGAAGTCATTGGGAATTGAGGGCGATTATGAAGGTATCGGACATTGTGTGCTTGGATATGCAGATTGTCCTAATGTTGAGGCACCTGCCCGAAAGGATTCTTATGTATATTATGTTCAGTAATGTACAGTTTATTATTTGGATTAAATGACACAAAGATAAAACATGGAGGCATGGGAATGACTTTAGATAAACTGGAGATTGGCAAGGATGCGGTTATTGTTAATGTAGGCGGTGAAGGTGCATTAAGACATCATTTTCTTGATATGGGACTTACGCCGGGAACAGAGATTACATTAATTAAGACTGCACCTATGGGAGATCCTATAGAACTCAGAGTGCGTGGTTATGAACTTACTCTGAGAAAGGATGATGCTGCAAAAATAGAGATAGACAACGTACATACTGCCCATGATTATAAAAGGGAGTATATTCATCATACTCCTACGGCACATCCCGGTGTTGGTGAGATGGGAATATATCATACCAAGAGAAAGGGAGAGGAGATTCCGGAAGGAGAGAAGATTACCTTTGCCCTTGCAGGCAATCAGAATTGTGGTAAGACTACTTTGTTTAACCAGCTTACAGGCTCAAATCAGCATGTAGGTAATTTTCCCGGAGTTACAGTCGACCGTAAAGATGGTATGATTAAGAACAGACCGCAGGCCTCCGTTACAGATTTGCCGGGGATTTATTCACTTTCACCTTATACCAGTGAGGAGATAGTTACCAGAGAGTTTTTACTTAAGGAGAGACCGAAGGGAATAATTAATATTATTGACGCTACTAATATAGAGCGTAATTTATATCTTACCATGCAGCTTATTGAACTGGATATTCCTATGGTTCTGGCTTTGAATATGATGGATGAGGTTCGTGAAAATGGCGGAACCATTATGATTAATGAATTAGAATTGGCACTTGGTATTCCTGTTATACCAATATCAGCATCAAAGAATGAGGGCATCGGGGAACTTATTGACCATGCCATGCATGTTGCACGCTACAGAGAACGTCCGGGACGCATGGACTTCTGTGATGCAAATGGTAAGAATGGTGAAGGTGCTGTACATCGTTGCATACATGCGATAATTCATCTTATAGAAGAGCAGGCTAAAAGATATAAGGTTCCTGTTAGATTTGCGGCAACAAAGCTGGTAGAAGGCGATGAGCTTATACTTAATATGCTTCACTTAGACGATAACCATAAGAAGATGATAAATAACATCATTTCGAAAATGGAGGATGAAACAGGAAAAGACAGAGAAGCTGCACTGGCGGACATGAGGTTTAGTTTTATCGAGAAGATTTGTCGCGCAACGGTGGTAAAGCCTAGTGAAAGCAAGGAACGTATCAGAAGCGAAAGAATTGACAGAGTTCTTACCGGTAAATTTACTGCCATACCTGCATTTATAGGTATTATGGGACTTGTGTTCTGGCTTACCTTTGGTGTTATAGGTGCGGTGTTGTCAGAGCTTCTTGAGATTGGGATTGAGAGATTTATAGAATTATGTGACAGGGGACTTTCTGCTTATGGCTTAAATCCGGTGGTACATTCGCTTGTTATTGATGGTGTATTTACCGGTGTGGGAAGTGTGCTTAGTTTTCTTCCTATTATTGTTGTACTGTTTTTCTTCCTTTCCATGCTGGAGGACAGTGGTTACATGGCGAGAATTGCCTTTGTCATGGATAAGCTTTTAAGAAAGATTGGTTTGTCGGGAAGAAGTATTGTTCCTATGCTTATCGGTTTTGGCTGTTCGGTTCCGGCGATTATGGCAACAAGAACTCTCCCGTCGGACAGAGACAGAAAGATGACCATAATTCTGACACCATTTATGAGCTGTTCAGCGAAACTGCCAATATATGCATTGTTTACAGCGGCTTTCTTTCCGAAGCATAAAGTAGAAGTAATGCTGTTCTTATATATTACAGGTATAATTGTAGGCATACTGTTTGCATTAATATTAAAAAACACAGGTTTTAAGGGAGAGCCGGTACCTTTCGTTATGGAACTGCCAAATTATCGTATGCCAAGTTTAAAGAGTGTGGCATATCTTATGTGGGAGAAGGCGAAGGATTTTATTACAAAGGCATTCACAGTAATATTTGTTGCATCAATTATTATATGGTTTTTACAGACCTTTGATATCAGGCTGAATGTAACTGCAGATTCACAGGATAGTTTGCTGGCACTTATAGGTAGTTTTATCGCACCGGTTTTCGCGCCATTAGGTATAAATGACTGGAGAGTGTCAACTGCATTGATTACAGGTTTTACAGCAAAAGAGAGTGTGGTTAGTACTCTTTCCGTGTTGCTGGGAGGAAGTACTGAGGGCTTGAGTTCCATGTTTGAACCTGTTTCTGCTATTGTTTTTCTTGTGTTTTCACTGCTTTATACCCCTTGTGTGGCGGCAATTGCAGCAGTGAAAAGAGAGATGGGTGGAAAATGGGCGTTGATTGTCTGCATTATGCAGTGTGGTATCGCTTGGATTGTGGCGTTTGCGGTAAACTTTATATGCCGGTTATTTATAGGTTAATAAAGGGTGATTGAACTATGGATTGGTTAAGTATATTTATATTATTATTGATTGGCATATGGTTCATAGCTGCAGTGATTCATATGATAAGACATAAAGGATGTGGTTGTGGTTCGTCCTGTAGCGGCGATTGCAGCACATGCGGGAAGAACTGCAGATCAGCAAAGTAAATGGTTAATGTTGTTTCCTATACGGGTTGACAAATGATTTAAGCGGAATTATACTTTAATAAGAATAAACATTCGGTAGGTGAGGCTACCATAAGGATACGGATTGCTGCCGCAAAGTAGTGGAGACACTATGCGAGGGTTAACAGCTTATGTTGTTTAAGGCATAAGATAATGCAATTTCACGCCTTACGGAGTTAAAGCTTGAACGAGTTATGAGATTAATTTCTGTACCCTGCCAGTTTTAGGCAGGGTTATTTTTGGGATTTTTTTGATAATGCTAAGGATGTTTATACCGAATCAGATATTTACTAATATCTTGATTCATTTGAGAATAAATTAAGTACAAAGTGAGGTGAGGGTATTGGATTGCAGTCCGAGTCGAAGTCAGGGCTATTTTAATAATAAGAGGAACAGCAGTCAGGCTCTCACTTTTTATGTTGTTTAAGAGCAGATATTGATTTGTTGAGAAGGATAATGTTGTTGCCTCTTGATATAATAAGTGAAGGAGGAGTTAAAATGGCATTAGAGAATTTGGTCAATATTTGTGAACTGATTGAAAACAAAGAATATAGGAAAATAAAACTTGAATTAGCAGATGAGAATGTTGTAGATACAGCCGATTTTTTATCAGAGTTGGAGGAGAAGGATCATCTGGCAATAACTTTCAGACTTCTACCAAAGAAAAAAGCAGCAGAAGTTTTTTCATACATGGAAAAAGAACAGCAGATGATACTTCTGGATATTTTTTCAGAGAAAGAGTTTAAAGAGGTTCTTGCATCCATGTATGCCGATGATATGGTAGATTTGTTAGAGGATTTACCTGCAAATGTAGTTACAAGAGTTCTTGGCAAGATTGATAAGGAGACCAGAGAGGTTATTAATGAGCTGCTTCATTATCCGGAGGATAGTGCCGGAAGCATCATGACAATTGAGTATGTTGAACTCAATCCTAAGATGACTGTAGCAGAAGCACTTGAAAGAATAAGACGTATTGGTATCATGAGCGAGACCATATATACATGTTATGTGGTAGTAAATCATGAGCTCCTTGGTGTAGTATCTGCAAAGAGTCTTTTGACTAATCCGACAGAGTGCCTGATAGAAGATTTAATGAATGAAAACTTTGTTGCGGTACACACTCATGATGATAAAGAAGAAGTTGCGAATTTATTTAGAAAGTATGATTTGATTGCTATACCTGTACTTGATGTGGAAGATTGTATGGTCGGTATTGTTACCTTTGATGATGCGATGGACGTTATTACTTCAGAGGCTACAGAGGATATGCAGAAGATGGCAGCGGTAGCCGGTAATGATGAGGCGTACTTTGATACATCTGTATTCAAGCATGCGAAGAACAGAATTGTCTGGCTGATTGTACTCATGCTTTCATCCATGGTTACCGGAATGATTATTACAAGTTATGAGAAGGCTTTTGATGCAGTTCCGATACTGGTATCATTTATACCTATGCTTATGAGTACCGGAGGAAACTGTGGCTCTCAGAGTTCTACTCTTATAATACGTGGTCTGGCTATAGAGGAAATACATTTTAGTGATATATTCAAGGTAATGTGGAAAGAATTCAGAATATCACTTATGGTTAGTGTTGTGCTTGCACTGGCTAATGGTGTCAGAATTCTTATAATGTATAAAGATTTGCCGTTGGCTATTGTAATTGCTACTTCCATAGTCGTAACAGTTATTACTTCTAAATTGATTGGATGTGTACTGCCGATATTTGCGAAGAAGATTCATTTGGACCCGGCTATTATGGCAGCACCACTTATTACTACTATAGTAGATTTATGCTCTATGATTATTTATTTCAGAATAGCAACTATGGTGCTGGGAATATAGTGTGAAATTATGAGTGCCGGATATTTTGCGATATATGCGAAGTTATCGAAACAGGGCAATAGTATGTAGATGTGTCGGGAGGCTGTATGGCTGTAGTAGTTTTATTGTATAATCTTAATTGTGATAAAGGTAAGAAGATAGAGTCTTTTTGCAGAAGTATTGCTTTAAAGCCTGTTACTGTAAGCCGGTCGGATTATAATAAGCCTATTGAGGATGTTTTAGAGGATATTAAAAATATAAAAGGCAGTGTCGGCGAGGTTTCTTCGGCATCAGAGACTGCAGATGCCGGTCTGTTGGAAAGTACAACGGGTAGTGCTGATGCTTTTACAGATGAGATGCTGGTGCTTTGCGGATTTAACAGTAAGCTTTTAGATATATTTTTAAAAGAGTATAAGAAGAGACATATTGAACCGGTAGCACTCAAGGCAGTGCTTACTGAGCATAACAGACGTTGGACTTCAGAGGAGCTTTATGCAGAACTCTGCAGAGAACGTGCTGCATTTACTCAAAGACAAAATTAAATGATAATTAATTCTGATTGGATATTAACAATCACAAGTTATCGTTTGTTTGCACTAATGTTGGAGGATTTATGAATAATTATATTATAGAAAGTGACCGACTTAAGGTTTATTTTCGTATTGAGGAGGGGGAACTGTCCCATACCAGATTTGAACGTATGGGTGTTATGGAGAAGATTGAACTGGATGGCAGGCATACTTTCTGCACAAAGGAGCAGGTCAATCCGGAGTACAGAACCAGCCTTGGTGTAGGTCTTATAGGTGAATATGTGTGGGAAGGACTGGCTGAAGAGGTTAAAAAAGGCGAGCAGTTTCCAAAGCTTGGTGTAGGTTTACTTACCCAGAAGAAGAATAACAGAAAATATTATTTTATAGAGAAGTATGAGGCTGAGCCTTTTGATATGTCATTTAATATAAGTGGTAATAAGGCAGAGTTTGTTATGGAGCCGAAGGAGTGTATGGGCATTGCAGCAAGGCTTAAAAAGACTGTTACGGTTGAGGGAAATGTGGTTACAGCACATATGTCTATTGAGAATGTTGGAAGCAGGACCATTGATGCTTATGAATATCAGCATAATTTTATAAATATTGATAATATTAAAGTAGGTCCGGGTTACAAACTTGAGCTTCCGTTCTTTGGACAGATGGAGAATTTTAACAAGTGTGTCCGTAAGAATTTCAAGCCAATTAAGCCACACTTTATGGTGTATATTTTAAGATATGTACTGAAAACAAAATGGTTTGAAGGGTTTATGAAGGCAGAAGGCCATACAGTTTCCTGGCTTAAGTCCATGGCTGGACATACTTTCTGGACTATTACAGAGGATATAAAGACAGAGAATGGATTGTACTGGCGATTAAGTCATGAAGCATCAGAAGCCTCTGTTGAAGAACGCTTTTCCTTTGTGCCTTGTAAGGTTATAAACTGGGGCATGGAGCATTGTGTTTCAACCGAAGCCTATGCACATATATATGCAAAGCCGGGCGAGACATGTGAGTGGGAGAGAAAGTGGATTTTTAATGATTAAATATAAAGCCTGCAGGGAAAGCAAATTTTCTCTGCAGGCTTTATATTTAATAGATATTTGCGAGAATATATTATTTGTTCCTTAAGCGATGGATTCAATAATTCCATGGTATTTTCCCTCCTCTGCTTTATCATAGTGTCTATTAATAAAGTAAATTACGATGTTCATGCTAACCATGAATAGGTTTATAAAATAAACAATAAGAACAAAATTGATGTTATCTGTGATGATTTTTGCAGAAATGCCCGCTACATAACCTAAAGTGATGAGCAGGGTAAAAGACAGGCTCATTCCCTTTGCAGTTTTTAGTTTAAAGTTTTTGTATACTGATATAGGCCATGAAAGACCGAAACATATCAGCATGATTGCTTCTAAAAGCTCTGACATATTATGCCTCCTTAAATTTGTTTTTTCTGTAGGTTCAATAAGATTATATTCATCAACACTAATAATGTCTAATATATGATAATGATTAAAGTGATAAGTTTAAATTATTGATTTACATTTGACAGAAATATAATTGTTATATATTATATAAGAAAGATAACAAATCGTTATGAATGTACAGAAGGGAAGTTGTGAGGACTATGGAATTATCTCAGCTTAAGTATTTTTATGAGGCGGCAAAGCTTCAGCATATTACAAAGGCGGCCAATAAGCTTCATGTGGCTCAGCCTGCCCTTTCCCAGGCAATACACCGCTTAGAAGCGGAGCTTAAGGTACCTTTATTTGCTGCAAAAGGAAGAAATATTATGCTTACCGAGTATGGTGAGTATCTAATGAATAAGCTGGAGCCTGTTATGGATACTTTAGAGCAGCTTCCGGTAGATTTAGAGCTTATGGCAAATCTGCTTAATACAACGATACATATGAATGTCATGTCCGCATCTACCATAGTGACCTCATCAGTTATTGAATATAAGAGGCACACACCGGATATAAACTTTCAGCTTTTTCAGCACGAAGAAGGGTCTTTATGTGATGTAAGTATATCTACCAGACTTTTTTATCAGAAGAATGACAGTTCTTCAGACAATGAATATGTGTTTACAGAGCAGATTTATCTTGCTGTACCTAATATAAAGAAATATCAGAATGTAGCTTCGGTGGCGTTGGAGGAATTTAGTGAAGCTGATTTTATTTGTCTGGCCGGAAGTAAGCAGTTTGGTCAGATTTGTGATAAATATTGTTCACATGCAGGTTTTAAACCGAGAATTATTTTTGAGAGTGATAATCTGTCTGCTGTAAAGAATATGATTGCTGCCGGTCTGGGGGTAGGATTCTGGCCCCAGTATTCCTGGGGAGCCTTGGATACAGAGGATGTGTTGCTGCTTCCTATTGAGAGTCCTTTGTGTCAGAGAGATATAGTTGTTACTTATAATGAAAACAAAGCAGATAATTCAGAGGTGAGAAAGTATTATGATTTTCTGGTAGATTATTTTGAAGCTTTAAAGAAGGAGCGATAGATAGTTTTGTTTAGAATAAGTCATAGGTTAGTCTGTAACAAAAAAATATCAGCAGAATATTATATACAAAAAAGCATTGGAGCAGACTGTGAATTTTATTTCTAGCGAAACATATAAAAATATGATGCAGGCACTGGCCGGTGAGCTTATGACAAGTTCAAAATATGCTTTATACGCCGGTAAAGCGTATGAAGATGGATATGTACAGATAGGAGATATTTTTTCTGAAAGCTCAGGACATGAGAGAGAGCATGCTGAGATTTTGATGAAGCTTATTAACGGAGGCAGTCTTCCAGACACTTTAAATAACCTTCAGGAGGCTTACTCCGGTGAGAATAATGAATGGATGAGAATGTACAGTCAGTTTGCAGATATGGCAGACAAGGAAGGCTTCAGTGATATAGCAGAACTGTTCAGAAATATCGCTGTGGTAGAAAAACACCATGATTACAGATTTAGAAATCTGGCGGATAACATTGAAAATGAAAATGTATTATGCCGTGATGAAGATTCATTGTGGGTATGTCTTAACTGTGGTTTCCTCCATGAAGGATTGTGTGCTCCGGATGATATGTGTCCTTTGTGTAGAGAGCACAGAGGATATTATAAGCTTAGTTGCGAAGATTTTTAATTGAAAAAGTACTGAAACAGGCAGCCCTAAGCGAGAGCTTTGGGCTGCCTGAATTACTATTAGTATAATATTTTATTCATCAAATAGTGGTGTGCTGAAGTATCTTTCAGCGGTGTCAGGAAGAACGGTTACAACGGTCTTTCCTTTGCCGAGCTTCTTAGCGAGGGCAATAGCGGCAGCAACATTGGTACCGCTGGATATGCCGCACATGATGCCTTCCTTTCTTGCTAAATCCTTGGAGGTCTGAAGTGCTTCTTCATCAGTTACTATATAAATATCATCATAAATATTCTGGTTGAGGATAGAAGGAATTAAACCGTCGCCAATACCCATCTGAATGTGGGTGCCAATGGTTCCTCCGGCGAGAATAGCAGCATTTTCCGGTTCTACAGCCCATATCTCTATGTCAGGATTCTGAGCCTTAAGAACTTCGCCTATACCGGTGATAGTTCCGCCGGTGCCGATACCGGAGCAGAAACCGTGGATAGGTCCGGCTGCCTGTTCTAATATTTCAATACCGGTGTGATGTCTGTGAACCTGTGGATTTGCAGGGTTCTCAAACTGCTGCGGCACAAATACATTTGGATTTTCTTCCTGCATCTTAAGGGCAGTGTTAAGACATTCGTTGATACACTTACCGATGTCACCGTCGTCATGTATAAGTATAACTTCTGCACCGTAGTGGGTTACCAGCTTGCGGCGTTCCTCACTTACGGAGTCCGGCATAATTATAATAGTTCGGTAGCCCTTTACCGCGGATATAAGTGCCAGGCCGATGCCCTGATTACCACTGGTTGGTTCTACAATGATAGAGTCCTTATTGATAAGTCCCTGCTTTTCAGCAGCTGTTATCATGTTAAATGCAGTTCTTGTCTTGATAGAGCCACCCACATTAAGTCCTTCAAACTTAACTAAAATCTCTGCACCCTCCGGATCAGGCATATTGTTAAGACGAATTAAAGGGGTGTGGCCCATAGCTTCCAAAATATTGTTATATATCATATATCTCTCCCATAGGTTTTGTCCATATAATCGATATATATCTTACTGTAAATGTATGCACCAAGTTACTATATGTTAATGATTATATTAAGTAGATATTTTAAAAACGTGCCGCTAACATGTTGTCACGACACGTTTAACTATATATTATGTTGTGAAATTTTACAAGAGTAATAAGAAATTATCTTACAGCCTCTTTCATATTTTTTGCATATTCATATATGTAAGAAGTAGCTTCAGCACCGTATTCTTCGATAATTTTTACAATAGAATTCTCTACAATTATACCATCGGCAGGAGTGATGTATTTTTCGTCAGCCTGTGGCTTATATTCGTCTGCAGCTACAACTACAGGGACATCACAAACTTCTTTAACTACAGCAGTCATATTGTCCAGAAGAGTAATTACATTGCCGGTAGTATCATCAGTATCCATAGAAGGAAGAGCATATATAAAACCGGAAGCGTCCTTTGCGATAGTTTTTATACGATCCTTGGTAGTTGGTGCAACGAAGGAAATAACGTCTACACCGAAAGGAGCAGCAACAGTTTCAGCCTCTGCCTTTTCATCATATGGAAGGTCAGGGATAATCACTCCGTCAACACCGAGCTCATAACATTTTGAGAAAAAATTCTCATAGCCATAACGGTATATAGGGTTAAGGTAAGTCTTTAAGCAGAGAGGAATCTGAGATTCTTCGCGTACACGTCTTACAATTTCAAAAGCTCCGTCAGTGGTCATGCCGGCTGCTAATGCTCTTAAGTTAGATTCCTGAACTATGCTGCCTTCGGCAATAGGGTCTGAGAAAGGAATTCCTAAGACAATAAGGTCAGTGTCTGCTTTGTCCATTTCCAATATAAATTCAACTGTTTTATCAGTAGAAGGGTCTCCGGCTACAAGGAAAGCAACAAATGCTTTATCATTAATAAATGCGTTTCTAATCTTACTCATATAAGTTTACCCCCCTGTATCTTGCTATTGCGGCTACGTCTTTGTCACCACGGCCGGAGAGACATACGATAATGATATCGTCCTTGTCCATCTTAGGAGCGACCTTCATTACATGGGCTACAGCGTGGGCACTTTCGATGGCACAAATAATACCCTCAGTCTTTGCTATGTACTCAAAAGCATTTACTGCTTCATCATCAGTAACCGGTACATACTCAGCACGGCTTATATCGTGAAGATATGCGTGCTCAGGTCCAATGCCAGGATAATCAAGTCCTGCTGAGATAGAGTAAACAGGAGCTATCTGACCATATTCATTCTGGCAGAAGTAAGACTTCATACCGTGGAACACACCGATTTCACCCTTAGCAATGGTTGCCGCATGCATATCTGTGTCAACTCCGTGACCGGCAGCCTCGCAGCCTACTAATTTTACTGATTCGTCATTTATGAAGTTGTAGAACATACCCATGGAATTACTTCCGCCGCCTACGCACGCCATAACCATAGTTGGAAGCTTACCTTCCTTTTCAAGAATCTGCTCGCGGGCTTCTTTGCTGATAATGCTCTGGTAGTCTCTTACAATAGTAGGGAATGGGTGAGGTCCCATAACTGAGCCTAATACATAATGGGTATCGTGTACTCTTGCTGCCCATTCTCCCATAGCCTCATTTACTGCGTCCTTTAATGTCATAGTACCGCTGGTTACTGCGTGGACCTTTGCTCCGAGAAGTTCCATACGATAAACATTAAGTGCCTGTCTTTCGGTGTCTTCCTTACCCATGAAGATTTCACATTCCATATCAAGAAGGGCAGCTGCAGTAGCAGTTGCAACGCCGTGCTGTCCGGCACCGGTTTCAGCGATAACACGAGTCTTGCCCATGTACTTTGCAAGGAGTACCTGGCCAAGTACGTTGTTAATCTTGTGGGAGCCGGTGTGGTTTAAATCCTCACGCTTTAAATAAATCTTTGCTCCGCCTAAGTCCTTTGTCATTTTCTCAGCATAGTAGAGAAGAGAAGGACGGCCGGCATACTCTGAAAGGAGAGTGTTAAGCTCGTCATTAAATTTCTTATCATTCTTATAGTATTCATAAGCTTTTTCAAGATTGATGATTTCGTTCATCAATGTTTCCGGTACATACTGTCCACCGTGTATACCAAATCTGCCTTTAGACATTTGTAATCCTCCTAAAAATCTATAATTTATCGCTTGATATTATTGGTCAGGAATGTTTATGCATACAGAAAACTTACCTTAGGCAACTAAACTATAAAGACATAAAAAACGCCCCTGACTAAATAGTCAAGGACGGTTATATACTTACCGCGGTGCCACCTTGCTTCATAAGAAAATCTTATGCTCTTAAAGGATACTATCATATCCCGTGCAACTGACGTATGCGAACGTCGCAGAATACTAAGAGAGACTCCGTTGACTGCGCCCTCAGTGGCCCATTTAATGTACTGCGTTCTGCCGGCTTCCAGCTGCCCCGGCTCTCTGTGAGTGCACGTTACATTTTTACTTCCACGTCATAGGTTTATGGCGATATTTAATTATAAATATTATATAACTAATTGGAGAGAAGTCAAGAGATTTTGTGAAAAATGTTGGAGATGAGGTGTTTTGATAAATGGATCAAATTCGTTGACATAATTTAGAGTGTGGATTATTCTAGTAATAATATAAAAGAGTTTAGAAAGAGGGTATCTATGAAAACAGGACTGATTTTAGAAGGCGGTGCGATGCGTGGCATGTTCACTGCCGGCGTTATAGATGTGATGATGGAGAATAACATTGAATTCGATGGAGCAATCGGAGTATCTGCCGGGGCTGCTTTCGGATGTAATTATAAATCACGCCAGATAGGGAGAGTGATTAGATATAACACGAAGTTTTGCAGAGATAAAAGGTATTGCGGAATACATTCACTGATTACAAGCGGTAATATTTACAATACTGATTTCTGTTATGTTGAAGTGCCTTTGAAGCATGATGTATTTGATTTTGATACATACAAGAGTAATCCTATGGAGTTTTATGTGGTATGTACTGATATTGAATCCGGGAAGCCGGTTTACAAAAAGTATGAAGGTGTGGAGGACAGTGGTTTTGACTGGATTCGTGCGTCAGCTTCCATGCCTATTGTATCCCAAATCGTTGAAATAGATGGTTACAAATTGCTAGATGGCGGCATTTCTGATTCTATACCGGTGAGATTTTTTGAAAGCATAGGATATGACAGAAATATTGTAGTTCTTACCCAGCCAAATAATTATTTCAAAAAGCAAAACAAACTGGTGTCACTTATGAAGCTTAAATATAAGAAATATCCTAAGTTAATTGAGGCCATGGAAAACAGGCATCATATGTATAATGAAACCCTTGAGTATATTGCCCAAAAGGAAAAGAAGGGCGAACTGCTTGTGATTCGTCCTGACAGTAAACTGCCTGTAAGCAAAGTTGAAAAAGACCCTGAAAAACTAAAGGCGGCTTATGAAATAGGAAGAAGGGCAGCAACCGAGAGAATTGATGAGATAAAAGAATACTTAAAGATGTAATCTTGATTATGATATAAGGATAGTGTGGAACGTAAACTCTGATATGGTTTTCACACTATTTGTATTAACAACAGGGAGGAATATTATGAAGACAAAAGGCATTTCCGGCAGCTGTGAGATGTGCGTATATTATGAATATGATGAGGACTACGAGTGTTACACCTGCAGTACCAATCTGGACGAGGATGAGATGGCAAGGTTTATGCAGGATACCTTTTATAACTGCCCGTATTTTCAGCTGAATGATGAATATAAAGTGGTTAGGAAGCAGATGTAGAGTGATTAATGAATATTTATTTAAGAGTTTTTTGGCATAAAAGAAAATGATTAATAGTTAATCAACTGCTATAAAAATAATTACCTTGACAAATCACCATAAATAATTTAAAATAGTTTAAAAATAATCCAAAATAGTTTATAATTAAACTAATCTGAATAAAAAATAAACGGTGATGAATATGAATTTGTATTTTGAATTATTGAAAAGTCCGGTTTTTACTATGGAGGATGTTAATTTATACTATAACAATATTGAAACTGCACGCTCTGCGATAAAGCGACTTATGGCAAGGGGAATGGTGGAGAAGATACGAAATAATTTATATACCTGCATTAGTGGTGAGACAAATTCACCGGTAGCAAATCGGTATCAGATTGCTTGTGCAGTGACACCAACGGCGTATATTTCTCATCATACTGCGATGGAGTATTATGGAGTTAATGACCAGATATATTACGAAGTGTATGTATCCTCACAAACGGCATTTAATGATTTTGAATTTGATGGTTACGCCTATCATTATGTTTCGTCTAAATGCAATGAAGGAATAGAACTCGTAGAGTACAGTGGCGGAGTGAGAGTGACAGAGCGTGAACGTACAGTCGTTGACAGTATTAAGGATATGGATAAGATAGCCGGAATTGAGGAAGTGATTAGCAATATTGAATGTATGTCACGGTTAAATGAAAAACGGCTGTTGGCATACTTAAAGTGCTATCATAACAAGTTTTTATATCAAAAAACCGGTTTTTTATTAAAAAAATATCAGGATAAATTATCTTTGACAGATGATTTTTTTGAGGTGTGTAAAAGGGAAAAAGGATTAAGTAAGCGTTATCTGTCGAAAGAATGCAATGATGGGAAATATGATGAAGAATGGTGCTTGATAGTTCCAAAGCAGATATATGATATAAAAAATGGGGGATAATATGATTGGGTTTGACAAAGCACAATAATGTTAAAGACCGCCTGTGCAGATTGGTTGCACAGGCGGTTTGTTGTCATATAATTTAATTATTTCAGCTTAATCTTATACCACAATACTATATAAGGAATTCTATGTGATCTTGATTTACAGCTGTTTAGCAGCCTGTTTTGCCAGTCTTCAAAGAGGTAGACAGTGGTATCGTCTATTTCACCATCACCGTATCTTATCTCCTCAAAGAGCGGAACTGCTTCACTTAAGAATGGGGCATATTCTGAGCTTTCATCCTTAATTCTGGCGTAAAATTCACTGAGTGTTTCGTTGGCATTAAGTGTAACACCATGCTTTTTCAACAGAAGCAGTATCTTGCTCATATTGTGGACTATCTTTTGCCTGTTATCCAATGAGTTGTATTTTTTCGCAGACTTTTTAATAAGCAAGTGCAGTGTCATAAAGAATACAACAGGAATCATTAGAATTGCTAAGATAATCAAAGCAGTTATTATAATGTCTTTATATTTTGATTCTGCTTTTGGAGTATAGGTTGGCAGTGGCGCAATTTCATCAGTATCAATATTGTAGTGCTCACCTGAATTTGCTGCCGGTAAGCTTTCCTCCTGAGTGGTCATTTCTTCCGTAGACTCGGTGGTTTCCTCCTGACTTGGATTCTGGCTGTCATTGTTATTCTGATTACCGGTGTTTTGTCCGGTATTACCCGAAGAAACTGCCCAAGGAGTGTATCTCGACTCGGAGTAGGAAGGAGTAGGTTCAAAAGGAATCCAGCCTACGCCTTCAAAGTACACTTCACACCATGCATGGGCATTCTTTGATGAAACCTCGATGCTGCTGTTTGAAATTGCCGGTACGCAAAAGCCCTGCACATATCTTGCCGGATATCCGAGATATCTTGCCATAAGGGTGAAGGCAGTTGCATAATAAGTACAATATCCTTCCTTTGATTCCAGCAAAAATCTTTCTAAGAAGTCTTTATCGGAAGGAGTTATGGAAGGCTTTGTGGTGTAGGTATACTGGGAAAGGGTATACTCTATAGCCTTTAATTTATCAATGTCGTTGTCATATCCCGAAGTTATTGCCTCTATATATGCTATTATAGGTTCACTAAGTTCGGGAAGACCGGTATATGTATCATTAACTGCTTTTGAGTGATAGTAGAGCTTGGTTTCAAGATCTGCCAAATCTATTGTTCCGTTCTTATACTTCTTAAATATAGTAGAGGCAGCTTCCTTAGGAACTTCACCGTTTATCGTATATTGATAACCCATCTGGTCCTTAATAAAGGCATAAGTGTATGGATTGTCGAGGTTTATCTGATAATAGGTGAGGTCGTAATTTGTACCGTCATTTTGCTTCTCGGCAAATTTCAGATTACCTTCAGATGTATCAATAGCATAATCACCATTGTGCAGGTAACGGGTTTTTAACGGATAAAACAGTGCGTCTGTATAAAATCTCTCAAATCTGATATCTAAGGTTGATGACTGAATAATATCGGAGTAATTATCAGGATTATATCTTGTTAAGGCATATATTGTCTCGTAGTAATCAAGAATATAATCCGACTCCATGTCAGTAGTTACAGTCCACTCTCTGCCGTCAAAGGTATCATAAACACTGCCCACAAGATAAATATTTGTGAGGGTGGAGCCTGCCACATCAATTGTCATTACGGTTTTATCTTTTTCTATTATACTGTCACTTAAGAAAGCATCTTCACTGTAACCGCTGAAGGACATGTTAAATTTGGTGGAACCAAAGCCGGTAAGGTCGGTAAATTTGTCGAAAACATTCTGCAGTGCACCTATAATATTAAGGTTAATCGGTTCTTCTTTCACCGGAACAGCCAGTAGTATCAAAAATACAATTGCTATTGAAGGGAAAAGATTAACCACTTTCTTTTTGGCGTTTTCAAAGTATTTATCGCCCTTGTGCATATGCACAAATTCAATAAGAACAATTACAAAGTAAATAAATACAAATATAACCGTGCGCTTAAGTAAATATATGTCCGTAACAAGTAATGCTATGTAACCTGCAAAAAGCAGAAGGCCTGTAAGCACCTGCAATCTGTAAAAACGTGAAAGTATCTGGGCACCGGTACACACAAGTGTACATATTAATACAACAAATACTACTGAAAAGCTTAAATTATATACGCTGTCAACTTTTCCGTAGGCCATAAGCCACTGATAAAACTGCTTGGCATAGTTGGGAAAATTCTTTATGCCGGAAAAGTAGAGTATAACTGCAGAGCAGATAACAGGTATCGTTATATATAGTAATTTCTGACCTGTAAGTTTTAATATTACAAATACCGAGCTTGTAATAAAAACAATTGCTAACAGATGTGCATAACTGATATCAAGCTTAACCTGACTGTATCCGAAGGAAGCGCCGATAAGACACAGTATAAGGGTTATAATGGCATTATAGAGGTTATTATATGCTTTATTACTCATTATAGCACCTCCTCTATATTCTGTGCAGGATTTATCTGCAGGATATTCATTGAACTGTCTGCCATTGATATGTATTCATCCTGGGATTTATCAGTTATAGCGTATATATTCACTTTTTTACCGCTGTCACTTAAAGTTTTGGCGTAAGAAAAGAGATTATCACTGATTTCTTTTACTATGATTATTACTATAGAAGAATCTACAACCTGTTCGCTGTAAAGCGACGTATCACCAAGAAAATCAAAATCATATGGTAAAAAGTCTATTTTGCTGAATTCTTCATAAAATCTTTCAAAGGCAGCCGGATTATTTGCTCTGTGATGTATAAGAGAAGAACTATTATTGTCAGCCTGCTGAAAATACATTACTGATGTTTCTACATCTCTTGAACTGAAATATCTTGCAAAAGCAATGGCTGTTTCCATGATTTTGTTTTCCGTCGCAAGGCGATGTTCTTCCGGTGCCTTAATCGAAGAGGTATCAATTAGGATTGATATTCTACAGTGTTTGATACCGGTATAGAGTCTGGTCTTCAAGGTAAAGTGTCTGGCGGTTGCTTTCCAGTTTATATGGTGTAATGGATCTCCATTTATGTAATCACGAACTGGAACATCAAGCTCGTCTTTAACAAGTGCGAAATCATTTTCCTGAACTGAATCAAAGTCCGGAATACTTTTAAGTGTATCTAATATAATAATTCTCGGAAGTACAAATACATTCAGGTGAATTTTGTTTTTAAAGGTTAATCTGAAAAGATTAATATAATCCGGGATCATGATTGAACGTACTCCTATGTGATAGCTGCCGCGGTAACGGCAGGTTATATAGGTGTCGTGTTTTACAGTCTCACCGGGTTTTAAGTCAAAACGGTTCTGCTTCGGGAGATCTTCGATATCATAATAACTTTCAGCAAGATTAAGTTTTATATTATAGCAGTGGGTAAAAAAGCCCTTGTTTATTAATTCAAAAGAGTAGTGCTCCGGCGTTCCCACAACAAGTCTGTCTGAGTCGGTACGCTGTTTGAAACTAAGCTTAGAATATCTCCTTAAAATATAAATAAGACATACAGCAGGAACTATAAGCAGAAAATAAAGCATACAGAAGCTTAATGCCCCGTCATAGTATGTAGCGGCAGTAAAACTAAGCAGAAGCATAACAGCCCATAGAATTGTTAACTTACTCATGGTTGTTACCTCCGATTAGTTTATTACCGGAATTTTAACATCTGTTATAATATTCTGCAGTATGATTTTAGCCGGGATTTTCTTAACCTTTGCGTCGGAAGACAGTACGAGTCTGTGAGACAGTACAGGGATAAGAACTCTCTTTACGTCATCCGGTTTAACAAAGGTACGTTCCTGTAAATAGGCATGGGCCTGGGCAGCACGAATTACTGCAAGAACAGCACGTGGACTTGCTCCTATTGCAATATTTTTGTTTTTACGGGTCTGGTTAGCGACCTCTATAATATAAGAAATGATATCCTTATGAATAGTTATGTTACTTACCTGTTCCTGCATTCTTAAGATATCCTCGCCTGAACATACCGGAGTAAGCTCCTTGGCATTAACCTTGTTGAGGAACATTTCTGAAAGTCTGAGCTCTTCATTCTTGTCAGGATAACCAATAGACAGCTTCATGAAGAAACGGTCCAGCTGGGCCTCCGGCAGCGGATATGTACCTAAGAAATCGATAGGGTTCTGGGTTGCTATAACTATGAATGGCTGTGGAATCTTATAAATGTGACCGTCTACAGTTACCTGACCTTCCGCCATAGCCTCTAAAAGGCTGGACTGGGTCTTAGGTGAAGTTCTGTTTATTTCGTCGGCAAGAAGCACCTGATTCATGATAGCACCTTTACGGAATTCAAACTCGCCACTTTTCATATTATATATAGAAATACCTGTTACATCTCCGGGTAAAGTGTCCGGAGTAAACTGAATACGTCCAAAGCTTAAATCAACTACATTGGCCAGAGCATTGGCCAGAGTGGTTTTTCCTACACCGGGAACATCCTCAAGCAGAATATGTCCGCCGGATAAAAGGCAGATAACCACGTTATCAATAAGTTCGTCTTTGCCGACAAAAGCAGAGCCTATCTCGTTTTTGATTTGTGTTATGATTTCTTTTTCTCTCATATGTCCTCCCAAATTATATTCTTTTTAGTATGATTGTTATACTTCTACCAAAATAAGTATAAAATATTTTTATATTTCAGTCAATTTTCTTTCTAATCTTAATAATTTTTTTATAAAAAACAGAAGATAATAATTATAAAATGTGTTGACAAAGCAGAAAGCAGGTGTTATTCTATGTTCAGATGTTAGCACTCCACTCGAACGAGTGCTAACAACAGAGAGAAAGGAGTGAGTCGATGGAATTAGATGAGAGAAAAGAAAAAATTCTTTACGCCATAATCCGTAACTATCAGGAGACCGGTGAACCTGTTGGCTCACGAACTATTTCAAAGTACTCAGATTTAAATTTGAGCTCGGCTACCATCAGGAATGAGATGGCAGATTTAGAGGAGATGGGACTTATAGTACAGCCTCATACTTCCGCCGGTAGAATTCCTACAGACAAGGGATACCGAATTTACGTCGACAAGATGATGTCGGAGAAGAGCCTTGTTCCGGCCCAGTCCAGTGATTTCATATTGCAGAAGGTTGACAGGATGGAGCTTATGCTTAAGCAGATGGCGAAGCTTCTTGCAGTTAATACCAACTATGCGACTATGATTTCAGCACCAAGGTATGGCAAGGTAAAACTTAAATTCATACAGTTATCCCAGATGGAGGGACACAGGCTTCTTGCGGTAATAGTTGCTGAGGGTAACGTCATTAAGAATACGATGATTGACATTGATGAGAAGCTTAGTAATGATGAAGTTCTTTCATTAAATCTTTTGCTGAATACTAATCTTAATGGTCTTACCGTAGATGAGATAAGCCTTGGAATTATTTCTAAGATTAAGTCTCAGGCGGGAGAACATGCTGATATAGTTGAGAAGGTGCTTGATGCGATAGCTGATGCTATATGCGGAGATGAAGAACTTCAGGTATATACCAGCGGAGCGACAAATATCTTCAAGTATCCGGAGCTTTCTGATGAGAACCGTGCAAGTATGATTATTAACGCTTTTGAAGAGAAGCAGCAGCTTACTAATCTTCTGGTTGACAACAGCATGGGTGATGATAAGGAAGGTATTCAGGTATACATCGGAGATGAGACACCGATTCAGAGCATGAAGGACTGCAGTGTTGTAACGGCAACTTATGAGCTTTCCGACGGTCTTAAGGGTACCATCGGTATCGTAGGACCGAAACGAATGGATTATGAGAAGGTTGTTGGTACACTGAATAAATTAAAAGAGAATCTGGGAGATATGTTTAATAAGGATAATAATTAATACCGGAGATAACAGAAAGGTGGTATATAATGGCTGATAAGGATTTAGAGATGGAGAATAGCCAGGAGGATTTAAATTTAGAGGAAGAAGTCGTAGACGAAGTCTTCGAAGGTGAAGTAGTAGAGGAAGAAACAGCAGAGGAAGCAGAAGAAGTGACCGATGAAGAGAATGAAGATGTTACTGATGATGCAAAAAAGCCTTTCTTTAAGAAAAAAGAGAAAAAGGATAAAAGAGACGAGCTGATTGAAGAACTCAACGACAAGGTAAAGCGCCAGATGGCAGAGTTTGATAACTTCAGAAAGAGAACCGAGCGCGAGAAGGCAGCGATGTTTGAGGTTGGTGCAAAGAGCGTAATCGAGAAGATTCTTCCGGTGATTGATAACTTTGAAAGAGGTATGGCGAGTATATCAGCAGAAGAACTTGAGGCACCATTTGCTCAGGGTATGGATAAGATATATAAGCAGTTGATGACAACTCTTGAGAGCCTTGAGGTTAAGCCTATTGAGGCAGTAGGTAAGGAGTTCAACCCCAACTTCCACAACGCTGTAATGCACGTTGATGATGAAAGCATTGAAACTAATATTGTTGTAGAAGAGTTCCAGAAGGGTTACATGTACCGCGACAGTGTTATTCGTCACAGTATGGTAAAGGTTTTAAATTAATTTTATAACAATCTGTGGCAACACAGTTATATATAGCAGCTTATTATTATTTAGTTTTGACTTAGATTTAGGAGGCAGTTAATATGGGAAAGATAATTGGTATCGATTTAGGAACAACAAATTCATGTGTAGCAGTAATGGAAGGTGGTAAGCCGGTAGTTATTGCAAATACAGAGGGTGTACGTACAACACCATCAGTAGTAGCTTTCACAAAGACAGGTGAGAGATTAGTAGGCGAGCCTGCAAAGCGTCAGGCTGTAACAAACTCTGAGAAGACTATTTCTTCTATCAAGAGACATATGGGAACAGATTATAAGGTAACAATTGATGATAAGAAGTATTCACCACAGGAGATTTCAGCAATGATTCTTCAGAAGCTTAAGGCTGATGCTGAGAGTTACTTAGGTGAGACTGTTACAGAAGCAGTTATCACAGTTCCTGCATATTTCAACGACGCTCAGAGACAGGCAACAAAGGATGCCGGTAAGATTGCAGGTCTTGATGTTAAGCGTATCATCAACGAGCCTACAGCAGCAGCTCTTGCATACGGTCTTGACAACGAGAAGGAGCAGAAGATTCTTGTATACGACCTTGGTGGCGGTACATTCGACGTTTCTATCATTGAAATCGGTGATGGTGTTATCGAAGTTCTTGCAACAAATGGTGACACACGTCTTGGTGGTGATGACTTTGACCAGGTTCTCACAGATTACATGATTAATGATTTCAAGGCTAAGGAAGGCGTAGACTTATCAAATGATAAGATGGCACTCCAGAGATTTAAGGAAGCAGCAGAGAAGGCTAAGAAGGAGCTTTCAAGTGCTTCAACAACAAATATTAACCTTCCTTTCATCACAGCAACAAGCGAAGGTCCAAAGCATTTTGATATGAACCTTACAAGAGCTAAGTTCAACGAGCTTACATTTAACCTTGTTGAAAGAACAGCAGCACCTGTACAGAATGCTCTTAAGGATGCGGGACTTACAGCAGCAGAGATTGACAAGGTTCTCTTAGTTGGTGGTTCAACACGTATTCCTGCAGTACAGGATAAGGTAAGACAGCTTACAGGCAAGGAGCCTAACAAGAGCCTTAACCCTGATGAGTGTGTAGCACTTGGTGCTTCTATCCAGGGTGGTAAGCTTGCAGGCGATGCCGGAGCAGGCGATATCCTTCTTCTTGATGTTACACCACTTTCACTTTCAATTGAGACAATGGGTGGTATTGCAACAAGACTTATTGAGAGAAATACAACAATCCCTACAAGAAAGAGTCAGGTATTCTCAACAGCAGCAGATAATCAGACAGCAGTTGATATCAACGTTCTTCAGGGTGAGAGACAGTTCGCGAGAGATAACAAGAGCCTCGGACAGTTCAGACTTGATGGAATTCCACCAGCAAGAAGAGGTGTTCCACAGATCGAGGTTACATTTGATATCGATGCAAATGGTATTGTAAATGTTTCAGCTAAGGACCTTGGAACAGGTAAGGAACAGCACATCACAATTACAGCCGGTTCAAACATGTCAGATGCTGATATCGAGAAGGCTGTAAAGGAAGCTGCTGAGTATGAGGCACAGGATAAGAAGCGTAAGGAAGGTATCGATGCACGTAACGAGGCTGACAGCATGGTATTCCAGGTTGAGAATACACTTAAGGAAGTTGGCGACAAGCTTGATCCTTCAGAGAAGGCTAACGTAGAGGCTGATCTTGCAGCACTTAAGGCAGTAGTTGACGCTACAGCAAATATGGAGATTAGCGATTCACAGCTTGATGAGCTCAAGGCTGGTAAAGAGAAGCTTATGAACAGTGCACAGAATCTTTTTGCAAAGATGTATGAGCAGAACCAGGGTGCAGCAGGAGCAGGTCCTGACATGAACTATGGCGGAGAAACACAGAGCGGCGCTGATGATGACGTTGTAGACGCTGATTACAGAGAAGTGTAAGAATTTAAGTAATACTTGCATAATTAATATATACAAAGTATAATTGTTGATTAGTTGCTATAAGAGACTGTCTTATATAAAGCCAGTCTCTTTCAGCATAATGTATAGTTTAGTTATCGCAACTGAAAGGTGAACATAATGGCAGAGAGCAAGAGAGATTATTATGAAGTTCTTGGAGTTTCTAAAACAGCAGATGACGCAGAACTGAAAAAAGCATACAGGGTTTTAGCAAAGAAATATCATCCGGATACTAATCAGGGAAATGCAGAGGCTGAAGCAAAATTCAAAGAGGCTTCGGAGGCTTATGCCGTATTGAGCGACCCGGAAAAGAGAAAGCAGTATGACCAGTTCGGACACGCGGCCTTTGAGCAGGGCGGCGGATATGGTGGCGGTGGATTTGATTTCACCGGAGATATGGGTGACATATTCGGAAGCTTTGGAGATATATTCGGAGATTTATTTGGCGGTGGCAGAAGCAGAAGCCAGAATTACAATGGTCCTTCAAAGGGTGCGAATATAAGAACTTCAGTCCGTATTTCATTTGAGGAAGCTATTTTCGGATGTGAAAAAGAGATTGAGATTAATTCCAAGGACGAGTGCGTAACTTGTCATGGAAGTGGAGCGAAACCTGGAAGCCAGCCGGAGACCTGTCCTAAGTGCGGCGGCAAGGGTCAGGTAGTATTTACCCAGCAGACTATGTTTGGTATGGTTCGTAATGTACAGCCATGTTCAAACTGTGGTGGTAAGGGTAAGATAATTAAAGATAAGTGTGTAGACTGTTACGGAACAGGATACAAGACTTCAAGAAAGAAGATTACCGTATCCATACCGGCAGGTATTGATAATGGCCAGAGCGTAAGAATAAGAGAAAAGGGTGAGCTTGGAACTAACGGCGGAGCAAGAGGTGATTTGCTTGTTGAAATCATTGTATCAAGCAATCCTACATTTAAGCGTGACGGTACTACAATTTACAGTGACGTATATATTCCGTTTACGGCAGCAGCTCTTGGTCGTGAGATTAAGATTAAGACTGTAGATGGTGAAGTAGTCTTTGATGTTAAGCCGGGTACACAGACTAATACACGAGTAAGACTTAAGGGTAAGGGTGTACCTTCACTCCACAACAAGCAGTTAAGAGGTGACCACTATGTAACCCTTATAGTCAAGGTTCCTGAGAAGCTCAGCAAGGAGCAGAAGGAAGCTCTTCTTAAGTATCAGGAGTTGATGGAGGGAAAGACAGCCGAAACAGTAAGCGAAGGTAAAGCCGGTAAAAAGAAAGGAATCTTTCAGGATTTGAAGGATATGTTCTAAGAAATTAAAGTGTTGGCTTAATCAAAATGAATAATGATTATTAGATGCCCCGGATTGTTAGCTCACAGTCCGGGGCATTCTGTAAAGGTTAATAATGTGTTATTCTTCAGTCAGTGGAAGACTATATAAATATTTCGTAAATCTTATCGCTGCCTCTTTATCCTTTGAAACGTTCGGAAAGCAGAGTATAGCCTTATCGTAGTTTAAAGCATATCCATCATAGATTTCGGTATTAGAGATGTCCAGACCATAAACAACTCCGTCGCCTTCTCCGGTAGGATCATCTTTATATATAGCGTAGACAAAATAGGGTTCCAGTTGCTTGTACAGCTCGGCCGGAAGTATCTCTTCTACCGGGAATATAAAATCTTCGTAATCAGCCCAGAGCATGGTTTCGTAATCAGTTATAATAACATCAGCGTCACCGGTTGAATATAGTGTCATGTATTTAATTGTGGATCCTTCATCAGGCCAACTTATGCCATGATCTTCAAGATAGGAAAACATATATCCTTTGTCAACGTCTGCTGTTACTTTATTGTCTCCGAGATATTCAGAATAAGATGACATGATATGTTCTTTTAGTGCTTCGTTTTCACTGTCGTTAAATATCAGGCAGTATACATTAGTATCGACTTTGTTAATCCATCCAAAAACTATTGAGCCGATTGAGCCGATAACAATTATTGCAATGATGATATGACCTCTGTAGTAATCCCAGATATATTGTATCTTTTCTTTAGTAGTAAGTTCTTTTATGTTTGTACTCATATTTTTCCCCTATATATTATTTTTGTTTTTATTTAAGAATGCAGTAAATGCATTATCTAATAACACTTCAATTTCGGAATCAGTAAACTGATAAGTGTTGGCACAAAGCATGGATGCAATACCGTGAGTGAAAATCCACATTTCTAAATATAATTGCTTTGCGTTATCGAAGCTTATGCCTGTATCATTTGACAGATGACGGATAGCAAATTCATCAGATGCATTGTCAGTAGCATTAACAAATGAAACATTGTTTCTGAAATCATTCATATACAGCAGTTTAAACAATTGCTTTTCTTCACGGGCAAACTTTACATAAGCAAGTCCGACTTTGCCAAAATCATTATTCTCTCCGTACATAGAAGCAGCCAGC
The DNA here is from genome assembly GCA_045603305.1 of Lachnospiraceae bacterium. Classification (GTDB taxonomy): domain Bacteria; phylum Bacillota; class Clostridia; order Lachnospirales; family Lachnospiraceae; genus JAFRXK01. The sequence goes on from JAZULV010000016.1 coordinate 25,346, forward strand.
ATATCTGATGCCCGCTTGATAGTCTCCATCTTCAGATTATCCATAGTTGTGAAAACTCTGAAAATCGGCTGTATAGAGCAGTTAAGTCTTTGGGCTATGTTTCTGACAGTGAGACTGTCAGGTCCTTCTTCGCGGACACAATCTATAGCCGCTGATAGAATCATTTCTTTTTCAATTTTAATTTTAGGTGCCATGGTAAACTCCTTAACAATAAATATCAATTGATATGTATCAAGTGATATTTATCATATACCAGTTGATGTAGAATGTCAATAGAGATTTAAAATTTCTAGTGAAAGGTTATTAATGTAAAATTTTGAAATTGATACTTCTGAGTGAATAGAAAAGATAATAAGAATATTATATGAATACATAATGCGAACGTTTGTGCTGAGATATTTAATGGACAATTAATAATTTACTATTAGGTTGTAAAAAGGAAATACAAAGTTTTAACTCATAAATGAGTAGAAGGGAGTATCACATATGTCAATGTATGATTGGAATCATGATGGTGATAAGGATTGGCAGGATGATTATATTGAGTATCAGATATATAAGGATGTAACAGGACAAAAGGATGAGCCATCCTATACCCCAAGAAGAGGTAATGGCATGTCTACATTTGGTGCTGTAATCAGTGTTGTTGCGGGACTTGTAGGACAGTGCCTGTTATATATGTTGCTGGGGGTTGATGTGGAAGATGTGCCGGTTATTGTGATGATTGTTTTGTGGGTAGTGATTTCTGCGGTTGCTGCGGTGGTCGTGGAGAAGATAGGGTTATAGGGCTTAAAAGACGGATATGATATATAATAAAATCTTATGAAAAGTGGATGATTGATAGGCAAAAAAGAGAAAATGCAGTATGACCGGAAAGTTATACTGCATTTTTTTGAAATTAGTAAATATCTACTCAAATATTTATTGTTCAGTAATAATCTTATTTATTCTTGCTTCAAGCGTCAAATTTAAGCATCCTTTTGCTTATCCTGGTGCTGTTTTAACGCTGCAAATCTGAGAAGCTGCTTACGTGAAGATACGCCGAGTTTGCTATAGATGTTTTTGTTATGGTATTTCATTGTGTTTTCTTTGATACCGATAATAGTGGCAATCTCAGTTGCTGTTTTTCCTTCAAGATACAATGAATAAATGCGGTATTCTGTCGGGGTCAGTGTTTTAAGATTACATATGAAATACTCATAATCTTCTAATACGATTTCTTTCTTTCGTTCTTCCGAAAGGTGTACAATTTCGCTTTGTGCCAGCTCGTATTCTTCCAGTGCCTTTTCATAGGCTGCTTTGGTTCGCTGGGCTTCTTCTTCGGCAGCTTGTTTTGCGGCTTTCAGTGCGTTCAATTGCTCCTCGTGGATAGTATCTTTTTCTGCAAGGAAAGCAAAGAGGTCATCAATCTCACGGATATTCAACCGGTATCCGGAATCTTCCCTGGATTTAATTTGCTCTATCTTTTTAATGATAGGAGCAACATATTTCTTACTCATAAACAGACAGTAAGCAAAAGCAAAGATGACAACAAAAAAGATGATTCCGGCAGTTTTTATTTGTCCCTTATGTATATAAGCATTGAATTGTGCCTCGGTCGTCATTAGTGCCACCGTAAAGGTATCGTTGCCTAAAGTTACACTTTTTGTTTTGCCGACACACCTCTCAGTTCCAAAGTCAAATATCGTGGCTTTGTTCTTTTCTGTAACTTTCACAACTTCAGATCCGACAGTATTATATCGGCTGGAATTGAATTGCCCGGAATAGCCTCCCTTATCTTCGTCCAGTAAGGCGCCAACGAGCTGCCCAAGTTTACTGTCACTGGCTTTTTCTGATAATTGAAAATACAAGTCATTTACCTCAAACCCACAGACACCTATAATATTTTCCTTAAGGTCGTGGATTGGTACATATACATATCTTGCTCTTTCCCATGTATCGGGAATTTCTACATTAGAGCTTAGTACATAATGTACACCCTTGGTAAATACTGAGTCGCAGCTATCGAAGAACTCTGTATGCATTTCATTGCTCCATCCGCTGTGAAAAGTCAGGTTGTTCTCCTTGCCGGTAGCAAAAGAACCTCTATACAATGCGATTTCATTGTTAACGGTATTTTCGGAGTAAAGGTTTATGTATTTCAAATAAATACCGTTGTAAAGAGGAGTTTCTGAGTGACTGTTGACTGTTGTGTCCAGAATATAGAAGGCTCCACTGGATGGTGCAAGTTGCATATTCAGATAAACGGTGCTGTAAAGCTCATTTTGTAAAATCGAAAGTGCCTCGGAGTTATTTCTTAAATCTTCAAAGGCAAGGTTGTTTTCTGTTAAATAATCCTGAATAGTAGTTTCTAACTGCTCAGAAAAAGAAATTGCATAAGCAGCAACGCTATCGTAATTGCGTTCGACATTGTCTGCATAAGAAATGAGCTGTGTGTCAAGTATGCCCATAATCTGAGCGTTAGAAGGATTCATAATCCCGAACATATTCAGTAAAAGAAGTATCAGAGACAAAACCAAAGCAATTGCAGAGATGATATAAATGACAAATCGCCTGCGCATGGAAACTCCCTCTGCTTTTATCTGCTGAATTATATTTTTGATATCTAGTTGCTTTAATAGTTTCATGGCGTTTTTCGCTCCTTACTCGGTAGACAGTTGCTTAAGTTCGGCAAGTGAGGTTTCAACAAGCTCGTTTAAAACGGCTTCTGAATCTTCGCCATTGTTTACTCGTTTTGTATATTGGTTATGTGCAGTCTTCAATACCGTTTTGACATTCTGCTCAAAATTAAGTTGGAGCTCCGAAGCACCATCATAAAGAGGGAGTGGGTAAAAAGAATATCCCTCAAGCATTGTATCTACTGCCTGATAAACGCTGTGGTAATTTTCATTTTCTATAATACTGAAATCAGAAAACAGTGTATTAAAGGCATCGTTTGTAACCGGAAGATATCCGGCACGTGTTACAAAGTCCAGATTATGTTCTTTGTTGGTAAGCCATTTTGCAAAGATATATGCAGCCTGGTTTTTGCGTTCATCATCATTCTTAACTGCAAACATGCCTCCTCCGCGATAAATTACACCGGAGATGTCTTCAGTAAAAGTTGGATAAGGTAGCGCAATAGCGTTGATTGTTTCGGTACTATTGTCAGCATAGACGACTTCTGTAGGTTGATACAGTACATCGGCGGTAGAACCTGTATTGGCGATTACTTCTACAGTTTTCCAACGTGAAGCCGCATAACCCTCCTCCAGACAAATGCCGCCATGGATAGCAGTTTCAGCTAATGGTATCCATATCTTTTTAAATTCTTCATCATCCAGACGAAGTCGGCCGTTCCTGACGAATTCACGGTCATATGCTTTCATACCTGTAAAAGCGTAATTATAGTAGTCATTGATTTGCATAAAGTTTTGACCGTTCGACCAGTTATAGTATTGGCGTGCTGTTTCAAACAGTCCATCAAAGGTGGTTAAATTGTCTGTAGTAATACCGGTATCAGCACTAAAACGGTTAAATAATGTTTTGTTCAGAAAAAGAGCTTCGGTGGATTTAGCCACGGGAAGCATGAGCAGTTTCTCGTCAAAATATCCCTCAGAAAGAAAATCTTTGTTGAATGCGGAAAGCTCCTTTTCTGTGAAATAGTCATCCCAATTAAGCAGTTTTTCCTTACCGACAATTTCTATGACACGAGGATAAGCTGTAAATAGATCCGGCATATATTCGGCACCTGGCTCATCGTTTGCAGAAGAAGCAAGAGCCTTGTCAATGGCAGAAGAGCTTGTGACAGAAACGACATTAACTGTAATCCCGTTATCCTTGCCGACTGTGTTATTGAACTCGTTAATGACAGTATTAAGCGGAGACTTTGTCTGGCTTCCATATACATGCCACATGGTAAGAGTGACCGGACTTTCAGGACTAGGCATTGTATTCTGAGTACATCCGGAAAAACACATCAGTAATATTGTAAGATTCAAAATGATTGTGAAAAATTTTTTCATAGTTTCATTCCCTTTCAGTATGGGCATCCCACCCGAATTCCCACCCTTTTATAAAAAAATATATTTTCCCCACCCTTTTCGCTGGTTTTGGGCGGTGTAAAAAGAACAGAAATCATTATAATATATTTGCAAGGTTATCAAAGGAGGGTATAGAACTTGCTCGGATCATAGAAAACGATAAAGGGGTATCCCTTTATCGTTGGAAAGATTTTCAACATAAAGTTCTCTGTAAACGCGCCAACGAGCACAGAGACCGCCCCATTTTTATTTTATGTATTGTACCATGAAAAACTGATTGATTCAACATGAGAGGGATTAATTACATTGTTTATTTAAATGTTTTTTCAATGGTGATATGTCATAATAAATCAAAATATATAAGTAAATAGGAGGTATTATTTATGGGTTATGTAGGAAGGTGGATATTTCATTCTATCGGTATGATGAATGAAAATGACGAGATGGTATATATGAATGCAGAGGAATACCTGAACTCGCCGATGCTCTACATTGATGAAACAGATGAAGAAGCTGTTGCTGATGAAAAGAGAGAGAGAAAACAGATAGTAGGGGGACAGCTTGCAGTTTGCGAGGATGGTAAATTCTATATGTTGTTACCTTTTCCGGAAGGTGTGTCTCAGAAAGAGATTGATGAGGCAGTTGCAGCTGGTGAAATAAAGATTTATGACGGTATGTTGACTGATTCGGCAATTGCCTGGGAAGAAAGAAATGGTGAGCTTTGGGTTGAGTTGGGCATGAGTGAGGATGGCTTTGTTTGTGTTAGTGACGAAAACGGTTATTTGAACATCATGACTACAAGATATACAAAAGCAGATTAAAGGGGGAATGTATAATGAGTATTTTTGATTCAATAAAAAGGGCTACAGAGTCTGCAGTAAAAAAAGAGGCAGTTAAAGCGGTAAGTAATGCTGCTCAGTCAGTGGGAAGAGGAAGAAACCATTCCGAGAGTTTTACATTTGCTGCTTTGCCAGCCAATGTTACAGAGTTACAGGCTTTGCCGGAGGCATCTTTGGATTCAGCTTTCAAAACAACAGCACTGACTATTTTGGCACTCTGCCGTTATGAACAGAACCCGGATGAAGCAATTGAAATGCTTAATTTTCTGAAAGGTCCGGAAGAAGTAAGTACATACGAAAAGCAGTTTATTAAGGAACGACTCAACGGAAAAATGTATAAGGTACGCTCATTCTTTACAGGAGCAACACCAGAGAACAGCTATAAGCCTGCAATTCCTTACACAATTTCTGTTAGCGAAACCCCATACTCTTTTGACAATGAAAACTGGGCAACATTGTATGTAACAAGTGGTGGTGCTGATAATCCGAGACCAATCAAACTGCGCAAAAAGCCATCCACAGGCCAGTGGTTTTTAAATGATATTCAGTGCCTTGCAGATATCCGCATTCCAACAGAAGAAGATCCGTGGGCATAAACAGTGATGAACAGAGAAATTTTTGATAATGGTATTTTACGTGTTATTGTGCCGTCAGGGTGGAAGCTCTTTTATGGAATTGATGCCGATGGCAATGAAAGTCCGAAAAAGCTGCACATTTATAAGGATGCGCAAACAGGATTGGATGTGTTTACAAAAGCGGGTATTACAATTTGTTTTTATGGCAAAGGAGAAATATATATTTCACCAAGAGCCTTCTATGATAATGTTCAGGACCTGGAATCTTTTGCGTTGGGAGGCTACATATGGCACGGCTATACGTGTACCAGCTTAGGATATCCCTATACTATGCTTGAAACAATGTGTGACGGTGTAACATTTCAAATAATGATATTAATGGAAAACGGGGAACACAAAATTTCGCTTAATGATGCAGATGTCCAATTGATTATCGAAAGTATATCAATATGTGAATAACGGTATGCATTGTTAATATAATTTGCAGTTTGTATAGAATGATAAGTTTTTGCAAACTGCATAAGAAGTAAAGAGAGGAGAATAGAAAAAATGAAAAAGATATTGGCAATTATTCTTGCTGCAATCATGATGCTGTCATTGGCAGCCTGTGGGGATGATGGAGATACAGAACAGACCACACAAAACACAAATGAAAAAGAAACTGACGGAAGTGAAGATGTACAGATAGGTGGAGATGGTGAAACACTGAAACTCAGTCTTTTATCTCTGAATTATGATCCTGCGGTTTGGACTTGTGATGAAGAGGAACTCTACGATGACGAGGAATATTCAAAGGTAATCCTCATTATTCCGGGGGAGGAAGATAGTTATGTTGCTAATGCGGAAATTAGCGTGAGTATTGAAGATCCTGAGGATTTCAGAGATTATCTGGATAACAATGATTTTGATGCTTATGAATATGCAGTAAACAATGCCTACGATTTGGTAAATGTGGGTGGTGTAGATTGCTTGAAGCATGAAAGTGAGTATTGGGGAGAGTCATGTCTGCGCTACTTCGGTCGTGTGGAAGAAGCTTCTGCAACAGTGTTTATTGAAATTCTGGGTGATTGCGAAGATTCCCGCGTGGAACAGCTTCTTGCAGGACTGACTGTTACAGTAGAAGATATCGGAAATGTAGATTGTCCTTGGCCATGGGACGGAGAGGCATTCTCTGCTTCTGATGCCAGTGCGATGGCGGGAACATACACAGTAAACAGCCAGTGGTTACCGATTACTGAGTGTATTATTACTGATGAGACCTTTGATCATGCTGTGGCAGTAGTAGGGGGATATGCTTATATTCTTGGTGATGGTGGTTTAAAGCAATATGCATATGATGGAACATCTCTTGTATATGAAAAGGATATTACCATTGACGGAGATTACACAAATATTCAGTCAACAGCAGATGGTACTGTTTGGATCTCAGGCTTTATGGAGCCGTTGGTTAGCTTAAAAGACGGTGTACAGACCGGTTCTTATGAAGATGTAGATATAGTAACTATGCATCCTTCAGGTGCATGGGGTATCAGTTGGTTCTCAGGACCTGAATGTGAAAAAATCACATTATCCAATGGAACAATATCTGCTTCACCTATAACTTTTGCAGAAGTTGATACTATTTCAAGTCTGCATGTGGATGAGAACTATATCTATGTTTGCGGCAGTGCTGCAGATGACAGCGGACACAAGGTGTATATTTACAACGCAGACGGTGTGCTTCAGATGACATTGACAGATGCCGAAGGAGAAGGTTTAGGCAGCATCACATTTATGGCTCAGACCGGCAATGGTTTCCTCGGATTAGATGGTAATATGCGTGAAGTTGTTTTATGGACAAATGATGGCACTGTTATCGGCACAATTGAGGATAGTGATTTGTTTGGCACATATTATCCATGGTTCTGTGGCGGCACAAAGCTTAGTGACGGCAGCATTTTGGCAGTTATGACAGAAGATAGAGCTGATGAATCTGCTATGGAGCTGGTTGCTTTCAAACTTAGTGGTTTTTAATATACCTTTTAAATATTGATTCTGATTAATATTTGATTTAAATGCTCACAGGGCGATGAGGCATAAGATGCCTCATCGCCCTGTGTTTGATCAATTTCAAACTATTCTTGTTGCTCCGATTTACGTTCAATTAATTTATCTTTAATTCGTTCGATGCTTTTATTGCGTGTAAGTGATTGCATCTGGTAATAAGCAACACTACGTAATTTCTTAAGTCGTTCGCTCATTGGAATACTATCACGAATCATATCAGCATTCATGCTCTCGATATTTACTAAAATAATAAGTTGCTCTAAACTTGCGTAATCACGCATATTTTCTCTTGTGATACCGGTTTCATCACGCCATTGCTTTGCGGTTTTGCCAAACAGTGCCATATTCAGCATATCTGCTTCACTGGCATATTTATAGTTAATTTCTTGAGGAGTAAGCTCCGGAGAAATTTAAAACTCCTTAATTGCATGGGTATGTATACGATAATTGATTTTTGAAAGCTCTCGTTTACTATCCCATCCGGATGTAAGTTTTTCTGATTCTTGCTTTTTTAGACGTTGATAGTCTTTTATGATATAAAGCTTGAATTCAGGAGAAATCCAGGATGCAAACTCAAAGGCGATATCTGAATGGGCGTAAGTTCCGCCGTAACGGCCTGATTTTGATATGATACCTATAGCGTCGGTAGATTTTATCCATTGTTGCGGTGATAATGTAAATGCATTAGCTCCGGATTCGTTTTTAAACCTTTCAAAATCGAGAGGTTTAAAATTAGGATTATTAAGTTGTTCCCATAATCCTAAATATTCAATAGTCGAACGTGTTCGCATCCAGTTGTTGATTACTTGGAATGCTCCTTTAGGATTTTTGAATTTTGCAATATCGGTTAAGCATATATAGTCATTTTGACTTTCTTTATCTGTATAAAAAGTTATTTCAGTACCATTTGCATTAATAATCATTGTAAAACCCTCCTGTTGTCAATGATAACTCGCTTTATAATCAGTATTATTATCTTATAAAATGTAGTTGT
>JAZULV010000017.1:0-1507 GCA_045603305.1 Lachnospiraceae bacterium
ACCAAGGATTTGCCTACAGCTTCTTTCAGATTCCACCTCACGATGGACACCCTTGCTGTTCAGCTATATACTTCCCGTTATCTGGGCGTATTAGGGACTTTCACCCTTAAGAGCCCGCCCATGGCGGGCATACAAAAACAGTGCAGTATATTGTCAAAAATATACTACACTGTTTTTTTATACTACAATTTAGTACAACTGCTCAAAAGTCTCATAGTGGTCGTTGGTATAGAAAATCAGACCATCATTTGAATAAACTATTCGCTCGTCTCCTCTATATCCACCCTTATAATTTATATCACACTCATAATATTTTCTTCCATTCTTTACCGGAAGCAATTCTTCATAATTACCAAACCTGTCGCCTCCGATACTCATCTTATCGGTTACCTCCCACAGGTTACCTTCTCTGCTCTCCCAGCCAAGGTCCTGAGCATCTCTCTTGGTTATAAAGTTTGAAGGAAGCTTACCATAGGTATGTATGTACAGAGCAACCTCTTCCTTAGAAGTATACTTTCCATCCTTTTTGACCGACAGACCTTCTGTAGTCTTTTCCTCTGTTGTACGCTCCTCGGTTGTTCTTTCTTCGGTTGTACGCTCCTCGGTTGTCTTTTCCTCTGTTGTACGCTCTTCAGTTGTCTTTTCTTCGGTTGTCTTTTCTTCTACTACAAGCTCTTCTTCAGTATCATAATCATCTGTTTCTTCATAATACTCCTCTGTTGTAGTTTCGGAAAGCAATGCCTCTAAAATATAAAGTACATCTTCGCTGCTGCAACCTGTAAGCATTGTCACTGACAGTATTAAAGTTGCCAACAGGGCAGAAAATCTGCTTAACCACTTCTTTATCTTCATTACAAAATCCTCCCAATGTAATAATTGAGACGTAATGTTCTATATGCCTAATTTCATATATTAATTCCGTCTCAATCATTTTACATTATAACAGGTACTAATTTCAATACTTATTCTTCTGTTTCCTGCTGTCTTAATGCTTTTTTTCTACTATTAATAAGCCCGCCTATTTTTCCTGATTCTTTTGCAGACAAAACACGCCAGCCGCCGGCGATAACTTTATCATATACACCAATCTCTTCGGCTATTTCCAGTTTTAATTTATCTTCCGGTGTGAGGTTATTCAAATCAATTTGTTTTTTTGATCTAGCCATATCGACCCTCCAAATAATGAACTTAATAAAAGTATCACCTTCTTTGGCTCGATATATGCATATGAATCAGTCACAATAATAAACATCCGGCTCATTTAGTATAATAACAGCATTTTATTATTTCATCTCTTACTTTGCTTCAGTATCGATTATATCCGGTTCTTCAGGCACAATACATAACGCCACCAGGTATACTATTAATCCTAATCCGCTACAGCCTATAAGGACCCAAATAAGTCTTATAATATTTGAATCTATTCCAAGATATGTTCCTAATCCTCCGCAAACACCACATAAAAACTTGTCAGTTTTTGAACGATATAATTTTTTCATAATAAAGC
>JAZULV010000018.1:0-27473 GCA_045603305.1 Lachnospiraceae bacterium
ACATAACCGTTATTCTTTTGATTTCATTCAGTTGTTCAATTCTGTTAGTTATCCTCTTTGCATAAGAAAATCCGGTCAAAGAAAAAGCAACTACCGTCAATAATATCCCTATTATTTTAAGCATACATTTCTCCTTTCAAAAACCTTATTTCCGTATTGGTCCGTAATAGCAGCTATACATCCGGGCGTTTTATCTTTTTTCAAAATTATTATTCTCTCAAAACTGCCATCAGATATCAGTCCTGATAATACCGGTTTATTATTTATATCTTCAAGAGAATATCCATGTGCTGTTGCAAACACACTACACCCGCTGTTAATAACATACTGTAATGCCCTGGCGTCATTAACCCCTCCGATTTCATCAACCGCAATCACTGAGGGAGATAGTGATCTTACTGCCATCATCATTCCGGCTGCCTTAGGACAGTCGTCTAATACATCTGTACGCAATCCTACGTCATTCTGCGCTACTCCCTGAAAGCATGCGGCAATCTCAGAACGTTCATCAATAACCGTTACATTCTCGCCTTTATGTATACTGCTTCCATCAGAAACTTGTCTTACAATATCCCGCAATAGAGTAGTTTTCCCGCAACAGGGAGGTGAAACAATTAATACATTCCTTACACGCTCCATGTCATAGATATATGACATTATTGAAGAAGCACATCCTTTAACTTCATGGGAAAGCCGGATATTTAGTGCCGAGATTTTCTTGATGTTTTTTACATCACCTTTTTCAGTGATAACTTTGCCACCTATACCTACTCTGTGGCCGCCATTTACTGTAATATACCCCTGTCTGATTTCTTCCTCAAAGGCATATCTCGAATATCTGAGCATATACTCTAAGGTCTCATTAATCATTTCTTCAGTAAGAACAAGTCCCATGAAAGGATTATCGGTAAGACTTCCATCTTTTGATACGAACCAGTCATTTGCCTTATACTTCACCGTCATAGGTTTACCTGTCCTCAGTCTTATCTCCTGCAACTTATCAAAATCTAAACATGATTTACTAAATACATCTCGTAAACATCTATGCATCATATATAAAATATCTTGTTCCTTTCCCATACACACCTCCAAACCTGTCCTTTATTGCAATATATGTAGACATGCCAAAAATATGATATAAAAATAAAAAGTCATAAAACAATCATGACAATTGTTCTATGACTTTTTATATTAAACAATAGAATAAATCTTATAAATATATCAGACGACTACATAAACAGTCATTCATACTATGCATTCTCTTCGTTCTCACCTAAACGCTCAAACACCATATCATAACCATCGTTACCATAATTAAGTGAACGGTTTACTCTGCTTATCGTAGCTGTTGATGCTCCTGTCTTTTCAGCAATCTCAAGATACGTACATTTATTGCGAAGCATTCTGGCAACTTCATATCTCTGTGAAATAGATAGAACCTCGTTAACCGTACAAACATCCTCGAAAAATGTATAACACTCTTCTACACTCTTCAATGTAAGAATAGCCTCAAATAAATGATCCACTGCCTCTGTCTTTAACTTCTTATTCATTATATACCTCCCAAAATCAAATCACACCGATTATCAATAATAATATCTTGTATTATAATCATAATTTAACACATTTAAATTTTAACACATTAAAGTCGTACAGTCTACTATATTTTTATTTTTTTACGAATATTTTTTGAAAGAGTTATATAATGACAAATGGCGACAGGAATTCACCTGTCGCCACTACATATAGATACATAATATTATATTAAAATATAAATTTACTCATCCCAGTTATGATATACAGCCTGAACATCATCATCTTCATCAAGTAAATCAAGAATTCTGTTCATCTTCTTAATATCATCATCGGAAGAAAGTTCTACCCATGTCTGAGGAATCATAGTTACCTCTGCACTTACCATAGGTACATTCTCAGCCTCAAGAGCTTCTCTTACTGCACTGAAATCATCAGGAGCAGTAATTACCTCAAAGCTATCCTCTTCATCAGCAAAATCCTCGGCACCTGCATCAAGAGCAAGCATCATAAGCTCATCTGCATCGCCATCATACTCTTCTTTATCAATGATAATCTGTCCCTTCTTGTCAAACATATAAGATACACAGCCGGTAGTACCAACATTGCCACCGCCCTTTGTAAATGCATTTCTTACATTTGAAGCAGTTCTGTTCTTGTTATCTGTAAGTGTATCAACGATAATTGCCACTCCGTTAGGACCATAGCCTTCGTATGTATTAACCTCGTAATTAACTGAGTTCAAATCTCCGGCAGCCTTCTTAATACCTCTCTCGATAGTATCGTTAGGCATATTGTTTGACTTAGCCTTAGCTATAACATCACGAAGCTTGCTGTTGTTGTTAGGGTCCGGTCCACCCTCCTTAACTGCTACAGCAATTTCTCTTCCGATTACGGTAAAAATCTTTCCTTTTGCAGCATCATTCTTCTCTTTCTTATGCTTAATATTCGCAAATTTTGAATGTCCTGACATGCCTTTAATTCTCCTTTTATCTATTCAATGTATTAATATTTGTTCAACACGACATATAATTTTATCACTATTAATTACATACCGCAAGGGTAAATTTAACAATTACTCTATATCTACAGCTTCAGATGACAAATCCTTGGTTTTCACTACAAGAACTGAATCTATCATCTTGTTCTTAATCTCTTTAACCTCAAAAGTATGATTCTCATAAGAAACAACAGGTCTTTCATCCTCATCAGGGATTCTGTCAAGCAGTGAAATCAGAAATCCGTTCAGAGTATCATAATCCAGCTCTTCAATGATATCTTCATCATATCCGAGTACTCCAAACACTTCTTCTAACGGTGTCATACCGTCCATAATATAGCCTTCGTCTGTTTCGTTGATAAGTTTCTCATTCTCATCATATTCATCAAATATATTGCCGACAATTTCTTCCAGTATATCCTCCATAGTGACGATTCCCGCCATCTGACCATACTCATCAACTACAATAACCTGATGAATGGTCTTGCTCTGCATGGTCTTTAGCAAATCACTGATATTCCTTGTTTCCGGAATAAATACCGGCGGTCTGAGAAGCCCTTCAATCTCACTGACCGGACTATCAAGAAGTTCTTTCTGTCTGCCAATCATAATAGCATCCTTAAGATGCAGAATACCTATTACATCATCAATTCTATCCTTGTAAATCGGTATTCGTGAGTAACCCTCATCAAGAATACGTTCAATAGCCTCGCCAAGCTTAGTATCACCATCAAAAGCAACCACATTCACTCTATGAATCATAACATCAACTGCTTCTTTATCAGAAAATTCAATGATATTATTTATCATCTCAGCTTCATTACTGTTAATAAGCCCCTGCTCCTGGCCTTCATTCACCATGGAAACAATCTCTTCTTCTGTTACCACGTCGGTATCAGCATGAGGATCAACTCCAAAAAGTCTTACAATACAGTTGGCAACCCCCTCAGACAATACCACTATAGGATATGTCACAACCGAAACAAATGTCATACAAGGAAGTAGTCTGTATGCCCACTTCTCCGGTTTATGCAGTGCAAGCTTCCTTGGCACAAGTATTCCAATGCACAATAAAATAATAACCAGCAAAACTGCAATAATCACAAGTGCCAACCACCAAATCCAGATTGACAAACTCTCATCACTCACATAAACACTCATAATATCAGTGTATTCTCTTATGAGCATAACACCGCTTCCCACACCGGCTACGGTACTTATAAAGCCACAGAAAGCATATATTCTTAAAGGCTTATTAAGCATCTTTAAAAGCTTTGCTGCCTTCTTGCTGCCCTCTTCAACTTCCTTCTCAAGAGCGGCCTCATTAAGCTCGGTTATTCCCGTATAAAAACCATAAATAATTATCTCAGCAATAACTAAAATAACAAATACAACTATACTAACAGATAAACTCCGATAGTCCATTCTAAATCTTCTCCTCCTAAATGTATCTTATAAGAATATATCACTTGTAAAAAATCTAGTCAACTATTACGCATCTTCCATTAAGCCTTATAACATTTATGTAAATAAATCCAGACTAATTTTGAGTGCGGTATCAACCTTTTCCATCAAATCCTCATTCAAATGGCAAACCTTTTCCTTTAATCTCTGCTTATCAATGGTTCTAAGCTGCTCCATCAGTATAACTGAATCCTTAATCATATTGCATCGGCTGCATTCTAACTCCACATGAGTAGGAAGCTTTGCTTTGTTCATCTTAGATGTAATCGCCGCACAAATCACTGTCGGGCTGTGACGGTTGCCCATCTCATTCTGAATAATAAGTACCGGCCTTATACCGCCCTGCTCAGAGCCAACAACCGGCCTTAAATCTGCATAATAAATATCTCCTCTTCGGATAACCACAAAAATCACACTCCAAAATTTTCTTTCCCCCTATAGCTTAGTATTTCCATGTATCCGTAAGTTATTCAGTTGTACAGTAATTTAGCTTGAAATAGTTTTTATTAAATCTTATTATAATGCTTGCTTTTTCTCTTGTTTTGAAATATACTCTTCTTAAAAGGAACCGGTTTTTTACCGTATGTAGATTTTTATCTAGCTAAGCGGGGTACTCGGTTCCTTTTTCTATTCTGTACTAAGATAAATTCATCATCTTCAACTCGCTTTACAATAATCGCACCAACTGCAGGGATTGCAAATGTTTCTTTCATATCGTCCTCCAATCAAATAAATTAAATTTGACTATTTATTCTTATCAATTTTACCCGCTATGACTATCCACATAATAGCGATAATCAACAAAACAGCACCAATACCCCATCTTACTATCGACCCTCCAGCCCACAATACACCAGCGGTACATATAAAATAACCAGCAAGAATCAATAACAATACTTCTATGACTATAAGCAATTTATGTTTCATAAGCATTCTCCCATAGTTTTAAGGTTTTCTTCAATTTCACGGAACGAATGTATTTCTCTTCCTCTCAATCTCCTGTATTATCTTCTTATCCCAATCATCATCCTGTTCGCCAACTATAAAAACATCAAATCCATAGATTCTACCATTTTGCGCAACGGAAATATCATCATCTATATGTAAATCAATTCGATATCTCCCCGGATATTTGGAAGGCATAGCTTCTTTTTTACTTCCTTGCACTTCACGAGCGTGCCGATGTCCATTAACAACAGAATCCACCTTTATTCCATAGTGTTTAAACAATTTACGAATATAGCTTTCGGAACGATAAGAGGTTGTATAAATCCATAACTCTATATCATGCTCTTTAATGTATTCGCACAAATTAACAGTACCAATATTTAAAACCGACTGGGATTTGTCACTTCGTTAACCCAAAAGTTTACATTCATTATTCTGTAATAATCATATTACATCTTCCCCATAATTCATCCTTAAAACAAAAAGCATTTTCTGTTAGTGACCTTTCCTTAAATCCTACTTTTTTATAGCATTTTTTTGCACTATGATTTTCAGAAAAAACATTCAAATGTACTGCACCTGCTTTAGCAATTTCAAACGCATATTTCACAGCCAGTTTAAGCATTTCGCATCCATAGCCTTTATTCCGTATAGAATTATCAATCACTACAAATTTTAGCATTCCTTCGTTTGTATTCAAATTTACCGAAAAGCAAAAAAAGCCAACTACCTTTCCATCGTCTGTAGTAGCAACAAATGGACTATCCCCAAATCTTTCTTCTAATTGCTGTAGCAAATCATCAAAACCTCTTTTCTCAAGTGGATATGGTATTAAATTTGCACACCATAAAGCATGTGAACGTTCATCTGTTATCCACTTAGATATGATATCAAAATCTTTATTTTGATAAGGCCTTATCCTCATTATTTTTCACCTCGTCTAATTCACTTTTTCGTCTGACTCAATCACAATTAGAACATCACCATTATTGCAGCCTGAATAGCCGCAATAAGAGGATACCCTACAACCGTTCCAATCCATTTCTTTGCAAAAGTCTTCTTTGGAATATATGGCATCAAATCCTCAGTACCCGGTATAAACCACGCCTTTGTTTTTCCTACCCAATACCAATCGATAAAGATACGATCAAACAATCCGACAATCAGCAAGATAATCGTTATCTACATAAAAATATCCCAAAAACCTCTAGCACCATTGATAAAATAAACCATTGCAGGCACAAAAAACAAAATAGGAATAAATAAGCAAAAACCTGCAACAGAATACCTTTTCTTAATTTTTGTCTTTGTTGTAAGCCCCAGTTCAACAACTCTTTCCTGTACTTCAGGCTCATAGAAGTATACAGAACCTACAGGACCATTAGCTATCCCTACTACACATATAATTAGCAATATAAAACAAATTGCAAAACTTTCTACTAAAATCAACATATCGCTTTCCTCCAAATATATAAACTTCATAATCTAATTCTCTCTAAAATAACTTCTCAATGTTCAATCTTGAAACAGTTATTCATTAACATTGAAGCAGCCTTTTTACTTCTTTTGCAAACTCTGCAGGCTCAACAATATGTGGAGAATGCCCATGATTTTTCATAATGACAATTTCTTTTAAAGGAGCTGTAATTTTCGCACAATATTCTTTAACTAAGTTTGCGTTGCAATGCTTATCATACTCTCCCGAAATAAAAAACATCGGTACAGAAAATATAATTCCTGCATCATAAATATTGCTTGAAAGAGTATAGGTCATCAGCTGGCTATTTAGAGCAAAGTGTTTTTTTCTATTACTCATCCCCAAAAGCCAACGACAATCTCTCCATGATAAATCCGGAGAATTAATAATAAGTTTTAATTGATTTACTTGTTTTATATCTTTATTTTCAGACAGAAAATGTGTTAAATACATTCTCTGAAATCTCGTAAGATTTTCAATACTGAAATTGCTCTTTAATTCATTAAATACTATTTTTAATTTATCTGTTTTTTTATTATCATCTGCTATCTTTTTAATAATATCTTCATAGTTTTTCGTTTGCGTATCCATAATTGATACAGACTGACCAATTCCAATATATTTCTCAACCTTTTCAGGGTGTTTATGAATATAGTTTACCCCAAGTATTGTCCCGTAAGAATGACCCATTATTATTACTTTTTCTTTGTTAAATCGTCCACAAAGGTAATTAACAAGCTCATTAACATCTTCAATCGCCTGTTCAAAAGTCGCTGTTTTATTATCCGGATCTGTGACTTTATTTTTAAAATAAGTCCTGCCACAACCTCGCTGGTCCCAGGAAACAAAAGTATAGTTATCTACTATCTCCTTTACAAATTCATATGTAAAACAAGCATCCGGATTTGCCGGACCGCCATGCAGGTTAAGAATTACAGGATTATTAATATCTTTGCCTCGTATGAAAACATACTGTTCCTGCCCGTTTATATTAACAAATGTTTTCTCGTCAATACCATTTGGCGTGTTAATTCTATACTTATCTTTGTATTTCATTATTGGTTCTCCCATAAATTCTGTCTATAACTCTTTCACAATATCATCAGCAAATCTGTATTCCATCAATGTTGTATCAGTCCAATTTCCAAATCTATCTCTGGCAATTCTCTCTCTGTATCCGATTGTTCTAAATCCACATTTGTTATGTAAATTTATGCTTTTTTCATTTGAGGAGTAAATTGATGAATATAAACACCAAAAACCATTACCCGGTGCTTCTGCAATTAACTTATTAAGCAAACCTGTGCCTATGCCCTTATGCCAATGCTTCTCGTTTACATAAATCATCACTTCAACAACACCTTTATAATGAGGTTTTGCAGAAATAGGACTTACTGCAACGAAGCCGGCAATTTCATCATCACATAAAGCAACATATCTGCAAGGTTTATTATGCCCTGCATCCCATTCTTCCCAGGTCGGATAATGTGTACTAAATGTTGTCTTACCAGAATCGATTCCTTGTTTATATATTTCAAAAACTCTGTTCCAATCTTCAGGTAACATATCACGAATAATCATATTGTGCCTCCATAATCCCCACTTTATCAAAATCCTCTACGCCCTGCTTCTTCAATTAACTTAGGCTGAATCAACGGATAAGTCCAATTGTCAATTAAATCATCCGTTATAATTATTTTCTCTATTTCACTATGTAACTGATTTTCAAATTTGTAGACTTCCGCAAAATAAAGCTTCCCAAAAGTTTCGCTTTCAGTATTTTCTTCATCTTTGACAACAGAATATACGCAAACAGGAGTTATCGAATAATCTATTGCTCCTGTTTCCTCATATAACTCTCTTTTTGCAGTATCATCAATATTCTCGCCATATTCGCGGTGCCCACCGGGTACTTCAAAAGTATCTCGTGCGCTGTGCTTACAAAACACCCACTTACCATTTGATTTAGTTATAATAACTGCAAATTTCAAAAGTTCATCATCGACAGTATCGTAAAAATTCACTTTCATGTTATCACCTGAAAATATAATTAACACAATATAAAACTAATGCTCAACAAGCTTTCCTGCTGCAAAATAATAAATATTTTCTTTCTTGTAACCATATTTTGAGCCTGTGACACTTATATGCGGCTCAAATGTAAAGTAGCCAACTTCACCTAACTTGCGCTCATTACCTTTTTCGATATAAATTCTATCGTTCTTTTCTTTCACAATTGAATGTCCCAGATTACCCATAAAGTCCAGATTAATATAATTATGTCTAACAATAAAATCATTCATATAATAATATAACTGCTCAAATGTAGTATCGGGTGTGGCATATCTTATTAGCTCTTTATGTAATAATTCCTCCATTAATAAACCTTTTTTCCACTCAGCATTATTGATATTCTCAATATCTCTAACAACATTTCCATTCTCAACTATTATAGTTCTTGCATAATCGCCCCAAATGTCTTGATATTGCGGACTTAAATCAATTGTAATAATATCATTTTCATTAATAAGCCTATCTGATGTTGTATATTCTCTTCCTGATACTGACACTGTTGTTTCATCACCGGAAAATACGAACGCACCAATATCCCAGTACCAAAATGAATCTGCACCTAATTCCAATAACTTCGCTTCACACTTTTTTCTGATATCAAGCAGACTCATATCCGGTTTAATTTCTAACTTTATATATTCAATTGTGTCTTTTGCGATTTTTTGTACTTGTTTATATTCCATGGTAATCTCCAGTAATGCTTATTAATCTATAAGTAAATTCTCCATCGATTTCTTACCTAATACTTTTTCGCCTAAATAGTTAGCCCACTTTTCTGTGAAAAAAGAAAAATATGATATCTTTTCATTGGTTCTTTTTTTATAGAAATACGGTACAAATCCCCACAAGGTGGACGGTATACCCATAACAATCAGGTAAAATGGCCCCAGTATTAGTGATTGTATTGTATGACCGTATTCATGTACCAGAAGTCTCTCCGATAATTCTTCCATTGTATAATCATCTTTCAGTTTTTCATAAAAATAAGGCTCTTTTGTGATAAACACAAACATCCCTAATGATACACTTGATTTGCTCTGCCATTCTGTTACGATAGCACCATGATAAAAATAATGCCTATCTCTAATATGTAATATAAGAACCACTAAGCCTAGGACAGACTGCAAAATCCCCCATGTACACTGCCATATACAATATAAAAAAGCTTTCATAATACTTTACCTCATGTTCATGATTTTAGTACTATTCTTCAATACTAAAACTTTAATTTATCTTACACCACCACGAATTATCGCCTGTGCTATTTCGTATTCTTTTTTCCTAACATAAATCTTATATTCATAAGGATGTGATAAGCTTGCTCCTAATGTTCCGTCAAGTCTTCTGCCTCCTGTACCTGGCGGTAAAGAGCTTGATAAATTGCATACTTTCACATCATAATCAATATTATGACTATCCAACAATCCGCAAACATTACACTTCTTTTGCAAATCATAGGTGATAAATAATTCTTTTCTATTAAATAGTGTTATCATACTAAATTCTCCCTTCCAAACAACCGTTTTTCACATATTTTCGATTGCACTAAAACCTACAATTTTACTTTTCATTATCAAGTTCTAATAATAGTTTTACGCCCAACACGGTAGCCGGAACTCTATAATTCGGTGCAAGATTTGAAAGCACAACAACTGCTGTACCTGTTTCAGCATTAAAGCCAAGATAGCTGTTATAGTTTCCTGTTCCGCCATTATGCCATAGGATGTTATTTACACTATCGATAATCCAGGACATTCCTATCTCATCCATATTGATACCCATAGTTTTATACATTTCAGTCGATGCATTAATTGTTTTAAGACTATTATGACAATCAGAAAAATCTGAATTATCTTCAAGTTGCATTTGTGCATATAAAAGCATATCCGATATATTTGATGTTATAGCTCCGGCTGACAAATACGCATCATTCTCTTTCCAGTCCCAATAATTCTCAAGGTCTCCGCTTTTATCTGAAATCTGTGTTGCCGTCATCCCTAATTCATTCTGCACATAATCATTTAATAAACTTGTATATTCTGATTCATATACTTCCTCAAGAACAAGTCCTAACATTGCATAACCATAGTTTGAATATTTAAATTCATAGTTTTCTTTATTCATATTCAAACTGCTTGCTTTGTCAAATACCATTTCTTTTGTAACACCATAGAAATCATTTCTTCCTCTAAAAAAATTAGAAACCATCGGACTTTCTAAGTAATACCCTTTGTACCCCGAAGTATGTGTCAATAATTCCTTTATCGTTGGGTATGCATTCCCTTTCGGTAAAGATAAATAGTTGTCTATTGTACAGTCGATATTTATTTTTCCTTCCTGTATTGCCTTGTTTATCAACGCAGCTGTAAATGTCTTTGTAAGAGAACCTATTTCATATGTATGAAGTTTGGCCGGAAGCTCTTTTCCGTTTTCACCATACACTTTATAGGAAACCTGCCCATTTTTTATGATTCCAACTGATATTACCGCCTTCGAATTATCTTTTGTTGTGTATGCAAGCACTTCTTCAAATGACAAGTCCGGTATTTTTTCCATTTGATGTTTAGAATATATCATTATTCCGCCAAAAACTAATGCAACACCCAAAACAACTGCTATAATTATATAAATCATCTTTTTCATCCTGTCTCTTCTCATAATTAATCTCACTTAATATTCAAACTTACCAGTCTATCTCAAAAACCAGATCCATCTCTTTTATCTTTCCGTAATCACTAATATTGGTTGGGATAAACCCCACATATCTATATCCCTTTGCCGCATATTCGTCGATTATTTGTCTGTGTTCTTCTGATTTAGCACCAACAAATCTATTTATTTTTACATTTACATATTCGTATTTTTTCATTATTTTCTCCTCCAGAAATTTATTGTTCTCACATATCTTCACGCCAAGCAATTATTTATTACAAAGATTCCACCCGAAATCCCCATGATAAATCATCTGTTTTGTCATACCGCCATCAATACAGATATTCTCTCCTGTAATAAACCCTGCCTTATCCGAGCAAAGGAAAAGTACCATGTTAGCAATATCCATTGGATTACCAACTCTGTGAACCGGCTGCTGCACTGCATCCGGACCTTCATATTCGGTATAAGCGGTGTCAATCCACCCCGGAGAAATAGAATTTACTCTGACCTTTCCGGCAAGGCTTACTGCAAGAGCGTGGGTAAGAGCTGAAATGCCTCCCTTTGCCGCAGTGTAACTTTCGGTATTAGGCTGGCTCATTCTGTCTCTGGAAGAAGATATATTAACAATCGCAGCACCTTCTGCAAAATATGGTAAAAACAGTTGTGTTAAATAAAATGGTGCCGTTACTCCGACTCTCATAGCGTAGTTAAATTCCTCAAAGGTACAGGAATCTATTCCCTTTGATAAAGGAAGTGCATTGTTAATCAGATAGTCTACATGACCATACTCGTTTATTACTTCGCCTGCAAATTTCTCAAGCACCTCTTTATCACTAATATCTCCTACATAATGTGGCCCCTCCTGTTTATCAATTATACAGACATGAGCACCGTTCTTAGTAAACTCTTCACCTGTTGCCTTACCTATTCCCTGAGCTCCGCCGGTAATTACTACAATCTTATCCTTAAACATACTTCATTTTCTCCAATAACCAACGCTTCCATTAACACTTATGTATCCAATAATATTAGCAATGATATTATTTATCATTACATGTATATAGTATAAAATCGCTTCCTGAATTTTCAATTCTTGCAGCCATAAGTGTATCATCATGTTTTGCACTACAATAAACATGATCTACTACGGATATATCTTCAAGTACACTTCCATCTTCAAACTTTATGCTAATTTTACAGTGCGAACCATACTTATGACGATATTTCTTTTTTCCAATACACTTAACATAGCATACTTCGTAATTTGCAGTTGAGTAACTTTTATATATCCAAATAATTACCATTGTAAATAGTAGAAAAAATCCTGCATATATACACACTGTCAATATATAATATTTTGAATATACACCTCTTGCCCACTCTTTTGCAAGCTTCTCTGCTTTTACAACATCACTTTCATCAGCATTATGTACTTCATTACCAGAATACATCATGTAACCATAATATAAAAGGCTGTTATCATCATTTGTAATATCTGAATATTGTAATGTGAATTTTTCATCTTCCTTATAACCTAAACTACTACTATCATCATTTGCATCTTCTGTATAATCTATTATCTGCTCTTCATCCTCCCCATAATATAAGCTCATTATTTCGTCATATGAAAATAAATCTTCGGTATTCTTTTCATCATCGGGTATTATAAATTGAATTTCCGGTGTCGAAATTTCTTCCAGAATATCTTCTGCATAACTATTCTTTTTATAATGATGATTAATTGCAATTATTGTAATAGTTCCCAATGCCAATATCAACAAAATCAAAAATGTACTAAATATTCGTAGTTTACATTTTATTAATTCATCTTTTACTATTTTTTCTTTTTCTTCTACAGTAGCCTTTCTCCACATATTATCCCTCATTTTTATTCTCACGTTCTCTCTTCTCTAAATATTTTTCTTTGTCACTTCCGAAATATTATCAATAATATCCTCCGCCATCACACTATAGGAGCCTAATCTATCCTTTGCCTTATCTCCTGCAAGTCCATGTAAGAATACGCCAAAGGCAGCTCCTTTGTACACATCCATTCTTTGTGATATAAGTCCTGCAATTATTCCGGTAAGCACATCTCCACTGCCGCCGGTCGCCATACCTTCATTTCCACTCATATTTATGTACACATCGCCATAGGCAGATGTAACCACTGTTCTTGCATCTTTAAGCACACAAGTTGCTCCGGTTATATTGCTGAATGCCTTCGCTGTGTCGATTGAATTTTTCTTTATATCAGCCACCGGCTGACCTGTAAGCCTCTCCATTTCTTTTATATGAGGAGTAACAATCGTCTGCTTATTAAGCATTGAATACATATCTCTGTTTGCAGCTATTACATTGAGAGCGTCTGCATCAATAATAACCGGCACTTTAAAATACTGCATTACATAGTTAAGTATTGTAAGCACATAAGGCTTTGTTCCCATGCCCGGACCGATTACAATTACATCTGCCCAAATGCAGGAATCACTTATCTTACTTATCGTAAACTCCTCTGTGGAATAACCGGTAACAATTGCCTCCGGCAAAAGATTTCTTATCACCGGTGCATTGCTCTCAGGTATAAGCACCTCCACGAGTCCTGCACCCATTCTGTAGGCCGCCTTCGCTGACAGATAGGCTGCACCGCTCATATCGTCACTTCCGGCAATAACAAGCGCCCTTCCGAAGCTTCCTTTATGGGAATTTGCCTTTCTTTCCGGTAAAAGACATACATCCTGTCTGTCATATGTAAATGTGTCCGGTAACATTTCCATGCTTTGCAGTGAAGCAAAGCCAATATTTTTTATTATTACCTCTCCGCAATACTCTGTTGCAGGATAAAGGCACATACCAAGCTTATCATAACCAAATGTAACTGTTAAATCTGCCTTAACAGCTATACCGTAAAGTTCACCGGTATCAGCTGACACTCCACTGGGAATGTCCACTGCAACAATACTGCACTCAGACATATTAATACATTCGATTGCATCATAGTACTCACCCTTCGGAGCTCTGCTAAGTCCTATGCCAAATATCGCATCAACACAAACATCATACCTTCCTTTAACAATATATTCAGACAGCTCATTCATGTTACCATAACGAACTCCGAGATTCTTGATGATATTCAACTGGGTCTTATATTCATCTGTGCCTTTAATAACATCTCCAAGAAGCATAACATCTGTCTCATATCCACTCTGATGAAGAATTCTTGCTATGGCAAGACCATCGGAACCATTATTACCGGTTCCGCATGCAACCAAAATTCTATTTGATTTATCAAATCTCTCCATAATCTCTGTTGCCACAGAAAGGGCTGCCCTCTCCATTAACACAATAGATGGAATACCCAATTTATTAATTGTATAATTATCTACTGCCTTCATCTGTCCGCTATTTAGTAAATACCTCATATAAAACCTCCAATCTATCCCTCAATAATCACAAATGCAACTGCATCTTCTTTCGAATGGGATATAGATACTAATATCTTCTTTCCGCCAATGCTCTCAAATCTCTCTAATGCACCACCATATAACACTACATATGGCTTTCCCAGTTCATCTCTCAAGCACTCTACATCTCTTAAACCAAAGCCTCTAAAGCCTGTCCCAAGTGCCTTTGAAACAGCCTCTTTTACAGCAAAATTGCCGGCAAGGCTTTCTGACCTGCTACCGAAAAACTCAATCTCTTTTTCGCTGTAACACTTCTCAATAAAACGCTGCTTCCCGCAGGCTTTTTCAACTCTGGATATCTCAATAATATCTGTTCCAATTCCAATTATCATAAGTTCACCTAACTTTATAAATATACTCATGCATCCAATATCAAACCAATATACAAAAAACTGCTATATGCTCTGTATATACAATTGATATAGCGCTTTTGCATACTTTAATAAACATAAAAGGATGTCTTACAGATACATTATACTCTGAAAAACATCCTTTTTATAGTCTTAAATTTTACACGTTAGATGCTGCTGTTGTATCTTCTCCGGAAGCTTCTGTCGGTGCTTCTGTCGGAGTCTCCGTTGGTGCTTCTGTAGATACTTCTACCGGAACTGTAGGTTCTGCAGAAGATACCGGCTGTGTTTCAGTAATCGCTGCTGTTGTATCAGCATCACTGGTTGCTACAGTCGTAACCTGAACCAGAGTCTCCGGATTTGTTAAATCTTCTGTGCTTGCAACTTCTTCTGTAGATAATATTTCTGTTGAAATCATTTCCGTTGACGCTTCGGTTGATGCAGGGTTTATTGGTTGCTGTGCCGCAGGATCATCTAATGATTTTGCTCCGCCATAAACAATAACATACATACCCGGATAAGCAAGTTCAAACACTTTACTGATTGCCTCATTTGGCATATTTACAGAACCATATGAACCATTACTTAGATAAACAGTTCCACCAAACTCTGTTCTCCATGAAGCATCATGCAGACCAATTCTACCGTTAAACGGTAACCAGTAGTTTACAGATGAAGAATATCCGTTACCCTCCAGCGTATAATTCTGTATCTTGTCACTAATGGTAAATACACCTTCAGGAGTTATGTAACCTTTATCTACACGGCCTGATACAATATTACAATCCGCCATGAGACTTCCCTGATAATAGAAAAATAAATGTTGGTTTGTAAGATCTATCTCAACATAAGTTTGTCCAAAAGCAGGATCTATACCGGCAAGACCGGTATTTATAAATGGTATCTGACGATTTACAATTGTACCACTTTTAACATCTTCAAGAAAATATGAAAACAATGTGTTTGTGTCAACCTTCTCAGTTAACGATGCCTTTATAGGAATAACTGTTCCGTAACTTGTCCTGAATTGCAACGTCGCAGTATAATCAGTATATTCTTCTGCCAGTCTGTTTGCAAATGCCCAAACAGCATCCTCATCAGTAACTATACTAAAATCTTCAGCAAGATAAAACCAGCCCTTAGTTTCTTGCCTGTCAATAACCGCAACTTGTCCTCTAAAATCATAATTTAATACTGAATTCGAATATGAGTTTAATGTATCTGTTATATTTTTAACCCTGTCATCATTCGCCAGTAATAGGTTGCCGTCAGCCAGTAATATTTGTGAATCACTAAGCTCTGCTTTATCAGCATTTTGGGATAATGCATTCTTTATCTCAGTAATCAGGTTCTCTATATTGATATATTTCCTGTCATTTAACACAGAAAGTTTGTATCCTGACACATCCAAATACTCTATAGTAATTAAATCGGATGTAAGCTCAAGAATACCAAGTCCCCTTCCGATTTCTTCAACTTCCTGTACAAGCTTTTCTTCATCATAAACCAGGATATCCTCTAAATAAATATCATGATTTTCAACTGACTTAGTATTTTTATCACTTGCAGTTGTATTTATACTTAAATACTTTTCTAAATCACAGTTTTTGTTATATTTTAACTCAATATCCGTTCCCTTAATGACACCTGCTTCTTTTCCTTCATGCCAAACGCTTAGAACATAGTTTTGTGCCAGCTCAGTAAATACTTTTTTCACTTCTTGTTCTGACATTCCGGTTACATTTATACCATTAATTAATATGGTATCATCATCATATTCCGTATCGGTTGATACTGTATCTTTTACTTTATTACCGTTCACAAAAATAACAGCACCTACAATCAATGCCAGTAAAATCACAATTCCTACACATGACAGAATAAATCCGGTTTTAAACTTTCTATCAACCATCTTGTCAAGAAAGCTATACCAAAGCCTCATAAATAACATACTTTAGACCTCTCTCCTACACTAAGTCCCTTCCACGAAGATAAGTTATAAACTGTTCTGCTGTCCTTCCTGATATACCCCCATGACTAAGCTCCCACTTGTTTGCTTCCATAAGAAGTTCTTCGTCACTCATCTTAATACCATGTCTTCTTGCAAGGGCAATAACAATTGCTCCAAACTCTCTCTTGTCCGGCTTGCCGTAATATATGGTCACACCAAATCTTGCTGCCAGTGAAAGCTTCTCCTGTACAGTATCTGATGTATGTAAATCTTCTCTTACCTCTTCCTTGTCGCTGAACTTCTCTCTGATAAGATGTCTTCTGTTTGAGGTAGCATATATTAGCACATTGTCAGGCTTAACCTCAAGACCACCCTCTATAATAGCCTTTAAATATTTGTACTCTATCTCAAAATCTTCAAAGGAAAGGTCATCCATGTATATAATAAACTTGTAGTTGCGGTTCTTTATCTGCGAAATCACTGAAGATAAGTCCTGAAACTGGTGCTTATACACTTCTATCATTCTCAGACCCTGTCCATAGTACTGATGAAGAATTGCCTTAATACTTGTAGACTTACCGGTTCCGCTGTCACCAAAAAGCAGGCAGTTGTTTGCCTTCTTCCCCTGTACAAAAGCCTCTGTATTATCAATAAGTTTCTTCTTCTGTATCTCGTAACCGATAAGGTCATCAAGATATACATGTTCAATACTTTGGATAGGAACTATATTCGCCTTGCCATTTTCATCTTCTATTCTGAAAGCTTTGTGGAGACCAAATCTTCCGACACCGTACTTTTTATAAAAAGCAACTGCTGCTTCTAAAAACGCCTCAGCAGAATCAGCATTATAAAGCTCTTCGCTTAACTCTAATATATCATCTCTGATACGCTTGTTAAATACCTTACTGTTGCCGCCGGTACTCGAATAACAGGCAAGAGTTTCAAAAAGCTTCACTCCGTAACACTCATCAATCCGGCTTAAATCATAGCCAAAAAGCTCTCTCATAAGTTTAAAGTCATTAAGTGCCATGTCATTAATACTGCCCTTAACCTTACCTCTTATCTCACATGCCATACTAAAAGCATTCTCATGGGTCGCAATAATATATGCAAGAAAACAGTGCCATATATTGCCCTTAAAACCATGAACTCCTGCCATCTCTACCAGACGATTAACAACGCTGTACATTAAACTGTAGTCCTTATTACCGGACTTGCAGCTTTCCATAAGCTCAACAACATCATCAAGTAAAGCCTGATTCGTGGCATCTCTGTATATAATAAACTGCTCTGTCATATAAGCCTCCATCTTTTTATACAACAAACCCATAATTCACTATGCAATCTACCGGATTCCTTGTATTCTAAAACATGAGTATTGTTACTCAGCACTTTCTCAACTATCACACTTAATAATTACCGAGTATTCTAAAATAATTTGATTCCTCGATAATACCTCTCAATGCATCAATAACATTTTCCTCGCTTAAATTCCCCTCAAAATCCAGGAAGAATCTATATTCCCATGAACGACCCGGAATTGGTCTTGACTCTATCTTTGTCATGTTAAGATTATTGAACATGAAGTGTGAAAGCATGGTATACAGTGAACCGCTCTCATGGGCAAGCTCAAAACAAATGCTAATCTTCTGTGCCTTTGCAGTATACATCTTCTTACTGGATACAATTATAAATCTTGTAGTATTAGTATCATTATT
Organism: Lachnospiraceae bacterium; assembly: GCA_045603305.1. Lineage (GTDB taxonomy): Bacteria > Bacillota > Clostridia > Lachnospirales > Lachnospiraceae > JAFRXK01. Next base: position 18,634 of record JAZULV010000018.1, read on the forward strand.
TAAAATGTCTGTGGCAAGCTCCTTTAAGCCATAAAGCTCTCCTGCATAACGGCTGGCAATCGCTGCAGCCTTCTTGTCATGCTTTTCAATAACTCTCTTTGCACTTACCGCAGTGTTTTCACTCTCAATTTTCTTCCATTCCTTATGCTCATTTAAAAACTTGCTACACTGGGCAAGTCCCTGTGGATGAGAGTATACAATCTCGATATCCGAAAGCTCGGCATCTTCACAGCCTAAAAGCACATGCTTAACATCAAGATAAGTCTCTCCCACGATATAATTGTCATAGTGAACCAGCAAATCATATACGTCAGAAACTGCACCGGCTGAAGAATTCTCAATCGGAAGCACTGCGTAGTCAGCATTTCCGGCACTAATTGCCTTCATAGCATCTGCAAATGTCGGTACATGGGAAGCATTCACTCCTTCACCAAAGTACTGGACTGTAGCCGCATGACTGTAAGCACCTTCCACACCCTGATAAACAACTCTTACATTGTCCTTCTTTATCTCTTCTTCCATCACAAAAGGAAGGGCAATATCAACACCATGCTTTGACATAAGCTTATACTGGTTCATTCGGCTGTAGGTCATAATCTGCTTGAATAATTCTTTAACATAATTTTTGTTAGAATCATCAGCTGCTCCGCAGAGAGTTTCAACCTTTGATATTTCTCTTGCTTTATCTAAGACATTCTTATTGTTTGCAATCTTATATTCAGCAACCTTTGTGGTTATATCCATTCTCTTTTCGAAGGCTTCTAAAATAGAACTGTCTATCTCATCAATCTGCGCTCTAATCTCTGTTAAGTCCATTATTCAAATCCTCCAACATCTTAAGCATAGTCTTTTTATATACCGGATGTACAAAATACGGTGCTATCTCAGCCATAGGCTTTAACACAAAGTCTCTGTTTTTCATATCAATATGAGGCACTGTAAGCCTCTCGTCATTTATTACCTTGTTATCATAAAAAATAATATCTAAATCAAGGGTTCTTGGTCCCCAGTGTATCAGCCTTTCACGTCCTGCCTCAAGTTCAATCTTTTGGGTTAAATCTAAAAGCTCATGAGGCTCTAACAGTGTGTCTAATTCAAGGCATCCATTTAAAAAGTCATTCTGCTTAACACCGCCATAAGGCTTGGTAACAATAAACTCTGATACCTTTAACACCTTATTCTGAGGTACTGCTTTTAACTTATCAATTGCTTCATTGATAAGTGCCCTGCTGTCACCCATATTTGAACCTAAAGCAATATATGCCTTGTGCCTTTTTCTTGTTATTTCAACTGCTGCACATTCAACAGGAAGGCCTATAGGAGCCCATGGCTTCTTTACCTCAATAGTTACCTGACTAACCGGCTCATAGGATATCAATATCATCTCAGCAAGCTTCTCGGCGACGGTCTCAATAAGCTTATATGTATTCTCCTGCATAAATTTATTAATCATGTGGCACACACTGCCATAATTAACAGAAAGCTCTAAATCATCATTAGTACCGGCTTTTCTTGTATCCACATAAAGAACCGCAGATACCACAAACTTCTGCCCCAGTACATTCTCCTCTTTATATACACCATGCTTTGCATAGCATTCGAGATTAAGTATTTTAATCTTGTCCATATCCCAAATCTCCACTTTCCCTGAATAAACAGCACTTGCCCGATATATCGGGCAGTCATTAGTTCTCTATATGTCTAATACTTAAGTATTGCTTCCGTCATCATTACTGCTCGCTTATTCGCCTTTACATCATGAACTCTTACAAAGGAACAGCCCTTCATAACACCCATAACTGTTGTTGCTATGGTGCCCTCCAGTCTCTCATTAGCAGGAAGGTCAAGGGTCAGTCCAATCATTGATTTACGACTTGTCCCTAAAAGCACCGGGAATCCAAGCTCTTTTAACATCTCCAAATGATTCATAATTGTCATGTTGTGCTCATAGGTCTTGCCAAAACCAACGCCCGGATCAAGTATGATATTCTCATGGCGAATACCGGCATTTCTTGCAATATCAACACTTTCCTGCAAATCAGCCTTCAAATCTTCCAAATAATTATCATAAACCGCTTCCTTGCGATTATGCATAAGGCAGCATGGAATACCCGCCTTTGCCACCTCACCGGCTATAACATCGTCGTATTTCAAGCCCCATATATCATTAAGCATATCAGCTCCTGCCTCATAGGCTGCCTTAAACACATTTCCCTTATAGGTATCGATTGATACCGGTATGTCAAACCTCTTCTTCACAGCCTCAATAGCAGGAGAAATTCTTGCTATTTCTTCGTCATCTGATAGAGGTGTATATCCCGGTCTGGTGGACTCACCGCCGATATCAATAATATCCACGCCGTCATTTATCATCTCTTCTGCATGAAAAAGCATGGAATCTAAAGTATTCCACTTGCCTCCGTCAGAAAAAGAATCCGGCGTAACATTAAGAATACCCATTATATATGTATGATTGTTTGTATCAAAATTCTTTCCACCAATTATCATACCGATATCACCTTTAAATAATCAATTGTCTGTTTTTGCGACTGTCGCTCCACTTACAGGTATCCTCTGCCCCACACATAAAGCAAAGTCTTGACTCATTATCGGCAGTCTTGATTAATCTTTTTAAAGCATATGACTGCTGTACATCTTCTGATATATCCTGAATGTTATCTCCACCTCTGTGTCCGGCTATTGCATTAGTTATTAGCATAATTTCTTCTGGGGTAAAATCATACCTGTTAAGAACACTCTCTGCAATAACTACGCCTGCCTTATCATGGTCTTCACCGGACTCATACTGGCGAACACGTCCGATATCGTGAAGCAGTGCTGTCACATAAATAATCTCCCGGTCAACATCAAGACCTTCATCTGCTGCATGAATACTTGCAATTCTTGCCACATCTAAAAGATGATTTATTCCATGGCAGCAGTAGATTCTGTCCTTTTCAAACTCATTAATTTTCTCTAAATTCTCTCTGAATTCTTTGTCAAAGAGAATGTCATTTACTCTTTTCATTATCAGCACATCATCCCAAATATTATGCACAGAAAAGCATTTATCATGCTAAATGCTTTGTTACATCAATTACTTTATCATGCCAAATACTCTGTTGCACAGCTCGTTGTCTTCCTCAAATACACCTCTAGCCACATAGGTCATGGTCTTCGTACCCGGCTTCTTCACACCACGCATACTCATACACAAATGCTCTGCCTCAATGATAACCAGTACTCCCTTTGGCTTAAGGTTCTCCATAACTGCGTCAGCAATCTGGGCTGTAAGCTTCTCCTGAATCTGTGCCCTCTTTGCAAAAGCATCTACAGTTCTGGCAAGCTTGCTAAGACCTACAACTGAACCATCTGCTATATATGCAATATGTGCCTCACCGTAGAACGGAAGCAAATGATGCTCACACATTGAATAAAAAGGTATATCCTTTTCTAATACAAGCTCATTTCCCTCTGTTGTAAAGGTCTTGGATAAATGAGTCTTTACCTCCTCATCAGTACCACCGAATATCTCCTCGCACATTCTGCTGATTCGTCCCGGTGTAGCTACAAGTCCCTCTCTATCCGGGTCTTCTCCAATAGCCTCTAATATCATACGTACCGCTGTTTCAATCTTAGCCTTGTCCATTATGACAACATCTCCTTAACTATTTCCTTGACAGTTCCTATATAACTTAAGGAACCGAACACAATAATAACTCCGTCTTCTTCAGCCCAGCAGGCTGCATCACAAACAGCTTCTTTTATTGACTTCTTAACTTCTACACAGTCACAATACTTTGATACACATTCCGCAAGCTTAGATGCCTCAAGTGCTCTAAAGTTATCAGGTGTAACTGTGAACACCTTGTCAGCCAAAGGAATGGTAATCTTTGCCACCTTATCAAAGTCCTTGTCGGCTAACACACCCATTATATATAGTAATCTTCTGTTTGTAAAATACATTTTTATAGTCTGACTAAGCTTTAGGGCTGCATCCGGATTGTGGGCACCGTCAATAAATATCACCGGCTTATCACAAATCTTTTCGAATCTTCCGCAGAGTGACGCATTTTTTATGCCCTCTCTAACTGCAATATCAGAAATTTCAGCCCCATTTTCCCTTAATGCTAATACTGCTTCAATAGCAACCGCGGCATTGGCTGCCTGATAAAAACCTAACATTTTGGTCTCAAGGTTGTCAAATTGTTTATAAGAAAATACAAGCTTTTCACTGTCACTATCAAAATATGCCGAATTAACAGACTGGTCCACATCGCATAATATAAGCTTTGAATTCTTCTCATCGCATATATCACTAATTACCTTGTTTACTGCTTTATTCTGATTGTATAACACTGCCTTTGAATTATTCTTAATAATACCGCCCTTTTGCCAGGCAATATCTTCTATGGTATCACCCAAAAACTTCATATGGTCCATTGCAATAGAGGTAAGAACTGAAACTTCAGTGTCAGAAATAACATTTGTAGCGTCTTCTCTGCCGCCCATACCGGTCTCAATCACTGCATAATCGCAAGCTTCTTTTGCAAAATAGTAAAATGCGGCAGCAGTCTCAATCTCAAATATCGTAGGATGATTAAATCCCTCGCTCTTCATCTCCTGACACTTAAGTATAACCTCGCCCATCAAAGCTTCATAATCAGCCTCTGAAATATTAACACCGGATATACAATACTTCTCATACTCAGAAAATACGCAGGGAGAAGTGTAGACTCCTGTCTTGAAGCCTGCTTCCTTTAGTATAGAAGAAATATACGCTATTGTAGAACCTTTTCCATTGGTTCCGGCAACGTGTATGCATTTTAACTTATTCTCAGGACTTCCCAGTCTTCTTAAAAGCTCCTTAACAGTATCAAGTCCTAATATAATACCTGTCTGGGAAATATCCGCAAGGTAATCTTTGATTTCCATAATTGTCATAGGTAATCTCCTTGTGTAAGAATTGTTGGTGGAAATATTTATTTTTTCTCTTGAATAATAAAATCAATCAGTTTAGTAGCAGATTCTTTTTCAAAAGGAAAAACTCTATCAAAATACTTATAGTAAATAAGCATTGACCAATACACCTCGTATCCTCCCTTCTCATATTCCTCTTCTGTAGGAAAATAAGTCAGGCATCCATTGGTATATCCATTTACATAGAAGAACTCATCCTTCAACCTTTCCATTGACTTTAGTGCAAATTCTACCATTAATTCATAGGGTGCTCCACACATACACCACTCTCCAATGCTAAAATACTGAATCTCAACTTCGTCTTGTTGTCTGTTTATCCCTGCTTTATGTAAATACTTAATCTCATTAAGCCATTCCGTGCCGTCAATACCACAGTAAAGTTTCGCCTCTGCCGCAATCTGTTCTGCCCTGTCAAATGACGGTACATTAGAACTAAGTATAATGTCTTTAGAATACATTTTTACAGACCAATCACCGGATACATCCACCGACCATATTTTTTGTGCCACATTTTCATAAATGATGTCCGCCATATCCTCTAAAGCAGTACCTGACCTGATATATTCCGTACCTCTCGCATCTATTGGAGTTTCTGAAGAATCGAAATACTTTGGAGCAATATTTCCGGCTGAACCTTGTATCACCATAATTGGACAAGCAAATTTCTCCTGCAACACATCTCTAATAGCACCAAAATAATCCGGTGAAATCAAATAGTTATCACCTTTCAACGCATTACAATGAGCAGTTACTCTTAACAAAAGCAAGTGCATATCTTTTTTATTTTCCCCACACACTTTTAATATTCCTACTCTGTTATCAAGATTAGTATTTCCCTCTCGTCGGTTTACACCTATTTCGGCTTCTGCATTGCTCCAGCCACACAAAACCGGATGCATAGAAGATAAAGCAATTCCTGCAACCAGCTCGATTTTGCTACATACCATTTCATAATAATGCGGCATACCAGCCACATCGGGAGCTGAATGACAATGCGAAAAGCATAACATTACTCTATCGCTTGAAATATTTAAGACTTTACCCACTTTTATTCTCAGTCTATCAGCCAGATTTTTCGAAAACCCAATACTATCAATACAAATCAAACAGCAACGTTCTTCACTTTCCCACACAGACACTTGCGCCAGTAACGGTTTTAATACTCCTCGTGATAGATTATCAGCTCGATTAAAACCTATTAACGGCATAGGTGTATCCGGTGTTATATCGGCCTGTGCATAACCCAACTTTAACATTTTTGTATTCTCCATAAATATCATTTTTATAACTTATATAAACTAAATTATTAATGCACTAAATGCTCATAACAATTTCATTCTCGTATACTTCTCTATTTTCTTTCGGAGTTTTTATAACATTGACAACTTCATCTTTTATCTTAAATCCAACTGATAAATATAACTCTAATGCGCCAGTGTTATTTTTAAGAACTTCTGTTGTATATAACATTACTCCATTTTGCTGCAACAGAATCTTCAATTTTTCAAAAATAGTTTTTGAGATTCCACGTCTACGATAATTTGGTATTGTTCCTGTAAGTATGTCATAAGCAGTTTTAACATCTTTCACAAGTATACTGTTTAAAACATAACTCACAAGTTCACCGGTTTCAGTATCAAATGCACCAATTGAAATTTTAGGGTCATAGTTACGTTCTGCCAGCATTTCAGAAAATGATTCATAAGTTGTTTCAGTAGTAATACGAAATCCCTGAAAAGATTGCATAAATGCTTCAAATAATATTTTATTGGACACATTTTCGAGCGTAATATACTTTATCATTGCATTTCTCCAGTCATTTTCTTAAAATTACTGCTATCCTACCACTTCTTAAAACATTTTCGCATGTATTCAATTCGTGCTGTTACAGCAGCCTTGGTAGTAGGAGCTTTCTGTACTATATCAAAACCATGCATAGTACCTTTAGTTTCATTCAGTTCCACAGCAATACCTGCGTTACGAAGCTTTTTTGCATAGTTTATACCATCATCATGCAGACAGTCAAATTCAGCAGTCTCAATGTACGCTTCGGGAAGATTTTCGCAACCACCTTCAATAGGAGAAGCATAAACAAGGTTTTCAACATTAGGATCCTGCACATATCCACCGGTCATCTTTTTGGACAGGGTGCTGTTCCACATAGGTGTGTCCGTAAATCGACGATTACTATCACTGCTCATACTTTGATCAACAAAAGGATATATCAGCAGCTGAAATTTAATCTTTATCTCCAAGCCTCGGTCCCTTGCCATTTGTGCTACTGCCGCTGCCAGACATCCACCTGCACTATCACCTCCCAAAGCAATCTTTGCCTTGCTTATACCAAGTTCTTCCGAATTATTATAAGCCCATTTCAGTGCTTCGTAACTATCCTCCGCAGGAATTGGGAAAGGATTCTTCGGTGCAAGACGATACTGAACAAAGAAAACTTTACAAGGAACGTTTAAAGCATATGCCTTTGCATTATGGTAGTGATATCCGGCACCTTCAAAGAAAAATCCACCGCCATGATAGTAAATCAGGCAGTTTTCAGTATTAATGCCTTTAGGCTCCATAACAAAAACTTCAATTGGTTCACTCCGGTATCCACCAATAGTCTCACGTCGTACCGTTATGTCCTTATCCTTCCAAAGCCATTTTGGTGGTTTCATCATTTCACCCATTTTACCTGCCGATTTAAGATTTCTGATAGGTGGTTTCAGCATGGTAAAAGGAAAGAATTCTTTTTTAATAGGATATTTTTTCATTACACTCCTCCAGCAATTTATCTCAAATAAATAATGACTTTTAATTAGTCAATCCACCATTCGGGAGTTATTTCTCCAAGTTTAACGGTGCGTCCCGTGGCATAATCCAGCATGATTTCAACGTCCTTATAATGCCCCGCCATTATTTGCACCATAAGTTCACGGCAAGCACCACAGGGAGCACCATTTGAACCATCGGGTAATATACAAAGAACCTTGTCTATTTCATGCTCACCATTGGTAATCATATTGAAAATAGCATTTCTCTCAGCGCAAATACCGAGAGTTGAGCAGGTATCAATACATACTCCTGTATATATTTTTCCTGATTTTGAAAGAACTGCAGCTGATACTTCTCCGCAAGTAACATACTCTGAGATTCTCCGTTCCTGCAATACTCCTTTAGCCGCCTCATACATTTCACTCCAAATATTATCCATAAGTATCTCCCTTATAAATCATACATTATCTTTTACTTCATATCAGTCAAAAGCTAATATTGATTGTTAAATCTCCTTAATCAAAAACATCTCCATCGGCTGTTCATACCCTGGAATATCTATAACAAATCCACCACAATCCTTATAGCCTAATTTTCTATAAAAATGCTGGGCATTCTCATCAACCTGGGTAGAGGTCAAAAGCATTCCGTGTCCCCGGGATTTCATATCATTTTCCCAGCACTCCATAAGCTTTCTTCCGTATCCTCTGCCCTGATACTCCCAGTCCACAAAAAGCATTGTACAAAACGGTGTGTTGTCCCAAAAAAGATTATATCTTAGCAGACCTATCGGTTTATCGTCTTTCGTCAAAATATATCCTCTTTTATCTCGCACCTTATTCATAAACTCTGGTTCCGGTAAATGTTTATCAAGACTATACCAGAATTCTTTATCACTTGCTTGTACATATCTAATATCTATCATTGTTGCCTCCTTAAAATCTATTATTTAATCTCGGTAAATTATGACTCCGTCAAACTGAAATTTATCTTTGCTTTACTATTTTCAATAGTTTTCTCACATAATCATCTGCGTGATTTATTGAAAACTCTCCATGATACATATTAGGAAGAACTTGTATAAAACTACC
>JAZULV010000019.1:0-28210 GCA_045603305.1 Lachnospiraceae bacterium
TTTAATTCTTTCGTTGATTTCAGACTATTCTCAAAGTCAAGTATACTTACTTTCTTGATTCGCAATTCTGTATTTATTTTTCCACATAAAAGTTCTTTTTTCCCAAAAAGCATATATAAATCGCATATAGATGAAATCATCATTTCAAGGACCTCTAAAATACTATATGGAATATTTGCTTGTGCTAAACTGTATTTATAATTTTCTCTTTGATCTGTATTCATCTTATAAAACTGTTTCTCTCTTAGAACTTTTGCTTCTTCAGTATCTCTATAATATGATTCTTCATGTATCTTCCCATCGGGAGCAGGAAATACTTTATTAAATTCTATCGTATATTTATCAAAAAACAAATTCATAGAAGATACAAATTTCTTCTTTAGAACATCTTTTTGCTGCTCCAAAAATTCGTTTTGTAGTCTATCTATCAACTCATTACCTTCATCATTCAACTCTTCTGGTATAGGAAACAAATATCTCGAATCAATTCTGCGCTCTAATGTCTCATATTTTGATTTAAATGTATGGTCTCTGCACCAAATATACCCTTGCACGTAAATACTACTAAGAAGTTGTGCATTGACTATGGCATTATAATTTTCATTAACTAAACGACGGAGTAGATCTCCTGCCTTTTCAAGTTGCCCGATTTTTAAATAGGTTATAGCACATAACTCAAGAATATCATTAGCATTCCCCGACATATCTACTGCGATTTTTAAACATTCGTCAATTTCTTCTTTACCGTGTTTCTCTGAAATAAGTATATCAATATACTCTAAAGCACAAGCAGATGTAATTTGATCCTCGCGTAAAATACTAAATTTATTCAATTCTAAATAATATTTAAAATGCTTTTTAGCTTTTTCATTATATTCTTTTTGGATTTTATCATCCAACCCTTCATCTTGTGCAATTAAATTAGCAGCATTGCCGAAATAATACCAGAACGGAGGATATGCCTTAAATTTATCTTGTACAGATTCCAATCTTTCATATCTTCGTATGTAATCACTATCCATGAGTATATCATTGTATTGTTTTATTTGTCGCTCAGTTAATCGATACTCATCTGGAAAATTATAAGTGTCAGCAAGGCGCCATGATGTATCAAATAATTCTCGTCGCAATCCATTAAACTGTTCTATTGCCGATCGTTGCAACTGCCATAATTGTTTTTCTCGTTCATGCTCATATTCTGCCTTGTTTCTACGATAATTCATATATCCAATACCAATTTGAGACGCTAAAGATACTGCCATTGTCACAGGATTGCCCCCAGCAACAATCATCCCAAAGTTTGGTACAGCTGCCCAGATTGCATTTTTCATTTTTTGCTGATATTCCTTATCAATAAACTTTTTCTCAGTTTCCTCTATTCTAAAGAATGTTATAGTATCAAGAAGTTGTTTTAAAATATTAAGCAATGCTTCATCTTTTGGAATATGCTCCAAATTTAAATTATTAAGTATCGTTTCGTATTCTTGTTCAAGAATATTTATATCGTTATAATCAATAATCTGCGAAACTGATACCGTACACAAATTCAAAGCATATGCTGCTTTTAATTGTTCATTCTTCAATCGCTCTTGTTCTAATCGTTCTTGCTCTAATCGTTTCAACTCATATTGTTCGTCACTTGGGTTCTCATTATTATTTCGATTTATTAATCTTTTTAGCCACTTCATGGTTAACATCCTCCTTATATTTTCAAATTAATTTCCATTTCAATTGGTATGTGATCTGAAACTTCCTTTCGATATTTTGCAAAATCATCCCCATAATATTTTCGTACAGCATCTACCCTTTTACATTTAATACCAACATTATTTTCAAACCGGTTTTGATCAAATGTAAAATGGTCGTAATTGTTCGCATATCCCCGTCCGCTAGCCCCAATCGAACCAGGATCCATATTAGATTCTTTATCTGAAACCTCCTTCAACGTTGTTAATTGATCTTGCATCGTAACAATTTTTCTATGAATGTTACCATCATTAATTTCTATTACTTCTTCTAGATATGGACTCTTTGTATACGGTCTTTTTAAGTTTAGATTATAATCACCTAACAAAATCGTATATGCTGGCATATTATCACCATATCGTTTGTCCGAAATCTTTTGATAAACCGTCTTTGCCAAAATATTGAATTCATTTTTTCTCATTGCGACTTCACTTACATCTACTAAATCTGAACCATCATTACCTTTTTTAAATCTAATATGTGTATTTATCAAACGAATTTCAAAAAAAGCTCCTCCTGGCAATCCACTTGGCGTAAAACGCGCATAATAAGGATTTCTCTTTATTCCAATTTGTCCACTTTGTCTGTCAACTTTGTATTGATTGATAATTCTTGGTTCAAACGTTCGCTTATTACCATCTGCTATGGTTGAAACCAATTGAATTCTTCTAGAATTCCATATATATGCATATCCCTCCGCAGCTCTTGGATCACCTTTTAGAGACGTTATCCATCTATAATCCCAACCTACTCCTAAAAAAGGTATAAGTATTCTAATGGCACTTTCACTATACACCTCTTGCAATGCAACAATATCAAATTTTTCAACACGAATTATCTCAGCAATCTTTTCATAGTTTTTTCTAGTTTGTTTTTCATGATTTGACTCAAAACTTAACTTGCATACATTGAATGAACCAATTTTGTAACTCAATTTAATCCCACCTTATCTCTGATATGTTTTCTCCTTGGCTTCTCAGCCACATCTCTATCCCTTTGCCAAACACCTCGGCTTCGATTGTATATACACCATCACTCATATTTAGAATTTTTGCAGTAGGCAATCGATCAAGTACAGATTCTATGGATAGCCCAGTGTAAGAAAATCGTATTTTTCGCAGCTTACCGCCATACATAAACTGTACTCTTTTGCGAAACTCTCCTTCTTCAAATTTATCCGCATATGGTATGTAAAACTTATCATCGGTCACTATCATTTCTATTATGCGATCAATGCGATATATTGTAGGATATAAGTCATTAGAATTATCAAAATGCTCCACTCTATCAATATCGTCAATAAATGCTGTGAGATAAAAGTAAAATTCAGACACCATAATTCCAACTGGCTTTAGCTTTCGACAAACAATTTCTTTCCCTTTTAGTCGTTCATAACTAATCTCAATGTATCTACTCTCCCGAATTGCTACACCTAAATCCCATAACTTGTCCACAAACTTCTTGCCATGCTGCGGTTCTACATAATGAAACTTTTCATTTCTGATAAGTTCAGTCACAAGTTTACGATTTTTCACCGACACACAGTGTTGTAGTAACTTATCTATAAGCGGCAACATTTCATCCTTAACAAGCGAACGACTCTCTAAAAGAATTTTACAAACAGCCAAAATCTCACTGTTAGTAAAAATGGTATTGACCGCATCATCAATACGATATCCCTTAAGTTTACGATCATAAATCACTGTCTTGCCATTACCAATGCCAAGTGTATTATCTGCAAAAAAGGCTCGTATATCATTAATATCTCTTTGTATAGTTCGTTCGTTCACACCAAACTCGACAGCAATTATAGCTTTATCGATTACATCACCTGTATTTAACATAGAATACAATGATAAAACTCGATCATACTTAGATTTCTTCATTATAAAGCCCTTCTTCCTCGTCTTTCTCACTCATTCTAGGTCATTCTAACTTTAATTATAACTATACAAAAGGACATATCCTGTCATTATAAAACTTTTATCAAAAATAATTCCTATTATTAATAAGTATATTATATTAGAAATGATAAGACAACATCAAAATACATTTTTTGACACTTCAACACAACTCATTAAAATCGATGACAAAACTTATACTTAAGTGTATAATAAAGACAAATACTAAATAACTAAAATGACAAGCTATCATTTAGAAATTATGTGTTTTTTCTGTCTTCACAAACAAGCTTGAACAGCTTGTTCGTGTGTAAACAACAAATTCAATTAATGTATATACCAATTTTTCTATATGCATTATATACTTTGAAAGGAGGTCAACATATGTACTACGGTAAAACTTCCGTTTACTCGCTAGAATTCGATGATCCTATCGGCGTATTTTTCACACCAGAGACCTTCCCAGAGCTTGCAGACTCTGAAGATGACGCCAGTGATATTCTTCAAGCAGCCATCGACAGTCTTATAAACACTCAAAGCTACGGCATTATTTACATACCGGAGGGTGAATACCGAATAAAGAACACAGTGAAGATTCCACCTTCAGTACGTCTTATCGGTTATGGCAAAAAGCGCCCTGTGTTTATTCTCCCAGAGGCTACCGGAGGCTACGACGAACTTGTTTCCTACGACATCAAAAACGTTTTTTCTGACGGTTATCCCGGAGCAAATTATATGTTCTGGTTTATAGGTGACAGAAACACCTCCGCCGACAATCCAAAGGATGCAAATGCCGCAACCTTCTACAGCGCCATCAGTAACATTGATTTTCGAATTGAAAAAGGCAACCCTGCGGCCATATGTATACGCGTCCACTTTGCCCAGCATGGTTTTATCAGTCACTGCCATTTTGAGCTTGGTGATGGCCTTGCCGCTCTCTATGAAGTGGGTAATGAAATGGAAGACCTCACATTTAGCGGCGGTACTTACGGAATTGTCTGCCGTATGACTTCCCCGGGCTGGCCTTTTGCACTACTCGACTGCGTCTTTGAAAACCAGAAGAAAGCAGCTCTCCTCACCAGCATGACCGGCTTTACCGGCTTCCGCCTTCACATCAAGAACACTCCGAAGGCCTTTGACTTGTATCTGCCTGACAGCTGGGAGAAGCTTTATCTTGAAGATTGTATTTTTGAGAACATTTCAGAGCTGGCGATCACCTTATGTCAGACCGGGAACATTGTCCAGCAAACAAATATTAAAAGACTGTACTGCAAGAATGCACCCATTCTAATTAAGAAATCTGAGCCAAATGAACTCGTCACAATCAACCATGACATTTATGAGGTAGAAGATTACGGTTTCGGATATATGCTTGAAGACGGCGGCGAGCCTTCCCAGAAGGAAATTTTAAATGTAAAACCTCTTGACGAGCTTCCTCCGGTTTCTAAAGGCGACATTCCTCCAATTCCACCTATGGAATCATGGGTATCAGTTGCCGCCTACGGTGCAACCGGTGATGGTGTAACCGATGATACAAAGGCTTTGCAAAAGGCAATCGACAGCGAAAACATTTTGTATTTTCCACAGGGTATTTACAGAATTACTGACACCCTTAAGCTTAAGAAAGGTATTACCCTTTATGGTATAAGCCCGATTACAACACAGATTGTTATAGAAGACGATACCCCTGCTTTTGCAGGTTTTGGCACACCGAAGGCTATAGTTGAAACAGCCGAAGGAGGCTTTGCATATATCAATGGTCTTGGAATTGACACAGCAGGAAAAAACCCTAGAGCCTGCGGCATCAAATGGATGGCTGACGAAACCTCCTACATGAACGATGTCAAGTTCGTCGGCGGTCATGGACTGATGTTTAGAGACGGCCGAAACGCTTACGGATATTTGTACAATGCCGGCAAGACTGCAGACTATAACCCGGACCGCATTTGGGACTACCAGTATTCAAGCCTCTGGATTACAAACGGTGGCGGCGGTGTGTTCAAGGATTTGTGGAGTGCCAGCCCTTACTCTGAATCCGGTATTACAATTACTAATACCGAAGCTAAAGGCCGCATGTACGCTATTTCTCTGGAGCACCATGTAAGAAGCGAGATGAAGCTTCACCAGGCAAAGAACTGGAGCTTTTACGCAATACAGACCGAGGAAGAAAGGGCGGAAGGTCTGAACTGCCTCCCTATCGAACTTGTTAGCTGCGAAGATATCTCCTTTGTAAACTTCTTCCTGTTCCGTGTGGTGGCAGTAGACCGCCCATATGATACCGGCATCCGCCTGTGGAACAGCAAAAATATCGAGTTCCTCAATTTGCATAACAAAGCCCAGATGCACTACATATTTACGGTAACTCTTCAAGACGAGAGCAGTGGTTTCTATGCTAAGTCACCTGAGTATTCCAGACTACTAATTAATGGCAACAAAATTAACCCTAATATAAAGTGCGAAGCCGGCTACGAAATAATTTCTGAAGAAAATATTTTTGCTCAGGGAGTGACCTTTGATTCCAAAGGACATATGTATTGGTGCGATAAATACCAGAAGCGAATCTACAAATATGACACAACAAATAAAACCATTATCCCCGTATACGACATACATTTCATGCCGGCAGCTCTTGCAGTAGATAGTGAGGATAACCTTTTAGTTGCAGTAGATTATTCAGAGCTTAAGAAAACGGTTCCGGGGCAGCATTATTTGTCCATTGATTTTTCAAACTATCATCCGTTCTTCTCATGGTTTTATAAACGCGGGGATAAGGCATACTCAATTAACCCGGCTGACCCTTTTGGCACCATGAAAGAACTGGTTAAAGTATCGGCGGATGAATGTTTCCCTCAGGTAGTGTATCGTCCGGCACAGCTTAATTATCCCGGCACCTTCACTAATATCGTAGAAAAGCCTATAAACTCTTATTATATGGCACCGGACGGCATAACTGCTTTGGAAGGAACTATTGATTTGGCACGCACCCTTATATTAAAGCCAGCTACAAGCGGTCAGTCCTTCTTAGTGACAAGTGATGATGCCAGACTTACCTACTCTTATGATGTAACTGACAAGGGAGATTTCATAAATGGCAGTGTTATTGCAACAAGAGGACAGTACAATGCAATTAAGGACAGTAATGGTGTTGTGTGGACAATAGATGATATGCTTTATGGTTTTTATGAAGGTAAGGTTGTAGCACAGTATGAAGTGCCAAAAGATGCTTACGCAATAGTTGAAAATAATAATACCATATACATAATCGGGCGAAGCAAAATCTACCGAAAAACAAGGTAATACCTCATTATTTTGTATTCCTTGCAGAACAATGTATAAAAAAATAATTGTACTATATTTTATACCTTGATATTTATACACCTATGTATTACAATATCAATGAAATAAAGATATTACATATATCTATTTTTAAGGAGGTTATACTTATGGCATACGTAATTACAGACAGCTGTATTGAATGTGGTGCTTGCGCAGGTCAGTGTCCAGTAGACGCTATTACTGAAGGAGATGGCAAGTACGTTATCGATCAGGATACATGTGCTGAGTGTGGCGCTTGTGCAGCTCAGTGTCCAGTAGAGGCAATCGAAGAAGAATAATCGCGAAAGCAACGAGCCCAGCGGGGCAAGTACAAAAAGCCTGTGGTGAGTTTACTCACCAACAGGCTTTTTTGTATCTTGCCCCATTGGGCGACTGCACGTGTGCCGACTGCCTTTGGCAGGCGGCTTCGCGGGCTCGTTGCTTTCGTGATTGCTCTGGGCGACTGCACGTGTGCCGACTGCCTCCGGCAGGCGGCTTCGCGGCCTCGTTGCTTTCGTGATTGCCCTTGGGCGACTGCACGTGGATTTTAATCTAGCGATACCACCGGTATGCTTTCTGATTTAACTCTTTTTTTCTTAATACGCTTACCTCTCCTGTTCTTCTTTATCTCTTCCTTCGCAGCAGCAGCTTCAGCCTTTGCCTTGCTTCCCTTCTGATATCCTCTTAACACCTCATCAAACTTTTTGAAACGCTCTTCATCCCGCTCTTCCTGTTCTCTTGCGAGATAATTGATTTCTTTTATTATTCTGTCGCTGACCTCCTGAGTAACATCTCTGGTAAGCTTCTCGTTGTTTATTGCTACCGCATCACAGACTATACCGGTCATGATACTTCTGAACTCCTGCATTTTTTGTTCTCTGGCATCCGCTTCATTGACCTTGGCAAGACCAGCCCCCTTACAAGCCTCATCATTTGCAGAAACCACTTCATACTTATTCTGAAGTGACTTACCCTCACCTTCATAATAACTCTTATCCTTATGTACCTCATCATACTCGGGCGAAATATAGAGTATTCCACCGTCCTCCCCGGTGATAACCGGTGCCAACTGCCTGTCCCCATAAAGATTCGCTCTTATTGCCTTAAGCTGATATCCTCTCTCCTTAAATATCTTTATCTTCTTGAACATCTCAATATGCTGTTCTGTATAGTAACGATGTCCTAATTCATTCCTTGGTATATTAAGCTCTAATTCCTCTTCCCAGTAACGTAATACATGAGGCTCTACATCCGCCAGATGGGCTGCCTCAGAAATTAAATAATGGGCCACTTTAACACAAACTCCTTTCATACTTGTCCAGCCTTAAACTGTTACATTAAGTATATCAGAATCCACATTAACTTGAACCCATTTTAGTACGACATATTCTGCGTGCAGTATACGATATGTGATATATATCTGCACAAATCTGCTTATTATTTCTTAGTCTTTTTATTCTTGCGCTTTACACTGTACCCAAAGGTGCCCAGTAAATTGCCAAGACCATAATACTCTCCATGAGAATAAGAAATTACTTTAGCTTCACTTAAATTAAACTTACCCTTTTCATCAAAATACTTATCCTCAACATGTACCGCCACTACATCCGCAAGAAACATGTGATGAGAGCCCAATTCCTTTATCTCAGTAACCCTGCACTCAATATTAACCGGACTTTCCTTGATAAGTGGTGCCTTCACCTTTGATGCTGGCAAAGCAGTAAGCTTTGCCTCCTTGAACTTGTCCATATCCCTGCCGCTTCTTACTCCACAAAAATCTGTAGCTCTGGCAAGGCTTTCTGTGGTGAGATTAATAACATACTCTCCTGTCTCTTTAATCATGTTGTAGGAATGTCTCTCCGGGCGTATAGATACATATACCATCGGCGGGTTGGTACATACAGTACCGGTCCACGCTGCAGTAAATACATTCTTTCTGCCCTCAGCATCCGCACAACTTACTAATACCGCCGGAACAGGATATACCATATTCCCCGGCTTCCACTCTATTTTAGACATATAAATCCTCCAAGTTTTTGCTATCACATATATTAATGAAACCAGCCTCTTTGAACGGATCTTTCCTTAAGAAGTTTTTTGTCTTAATATACAAAAAGTTGTCATAGACAACTTTTTGTGCTATTCAATATAAACTTTTACTCCTCCTGACCTCGATCAAATCCTTTCTCAGCATTGGCAAACTTAGTGTATTCTCTGAGCCATACTAAGTTAACCGTTCCGACAGGACCGTTTCTCTGCTTAGCGATAATAATCTCCGCCATGTCCTTATTCTCGCTGTCCTTGTTGTAATAATCGTCTCGATAAATGAACATTACAACGTCGGCATCCTGCTCAATAGCTCCTGATTCTCGAAGGTCAGAAAGCATCGGACGCTTATCCGGTCTGGACTCTACCGCACGGCTAAGCTGTGAAAGAGCAATAACCGGAGCCTGTATCTCTCTTGCCAACGCCTTAAGTGAACGGGATATCTCTGAAATCTCCTGCTGGCGGCTCTCGGAAGCTCTTCTTCCCGCAGTCATAAGCTGCAAGTAGTCAATAATAACCAAATCCAGTCCCTTCTCCAGCTTAAACTTACGGCACTTAGACCTAAGCTCTGCAATCGAAATACCCGGTGTATCATCTATAATCAAATTAGAATTACCAATTACGCCAACACTCTCGACCAGCTTGTCCCAGTCTGTTCCGGTAAGGTTACCGGTTCTAAGCTTCTGGGCATCTACATAGGATTCCATCGCAAAAAGACGATTTACAAGCTGCTCCTTTGACATTTCCAGACTGAATATTGCGGTAGTGTAATTCTTCCTAAGTGTTACATACTGAGCAATATTAAGTACGAAAGCAGTCTTACCCATGGAAGGTCTCGCTGCCACAAGTATAAGGTCTGATGGCTGCAGGCCTGAAGTCTTATAGTCCAAATCAGTAAAGCCGGTAGGTATACCGGTTACCGCACTGTGGTTCTTTGACGCAGCCTCTATCTTTTCTAATACATCAAGGGCAATCTTGCTGACCGGTACAAAATCACCGGCAGTTCTGTCACGGAGCAGAGTAAACACCTTCTTCTCGGTGATCTCCATAATGTCATCCATACGCTCTTTACCCAAATAACACTCATTGGCAATCTCTTCATTCACCTTAATTAGCTTACGAAGCATCGCTTTCTCGTAAACAATCCGGGCGTACTGCTTTATATTTGCCGAAGTTGGCACACTGTTAACAAGCTCACTTATTACTTCCATGCCTAATGCTTCACTTACAATATTCTTCTCTCTAAGTCTGTCCTGAAGCGTAACCAGATCCACGGGCTTACCTTCAGTATAGAGTTCTACCATCGCCTCAAACATCACGCCATACTGCTGATGATAAAAGTCCTCCGGTTGCAACTGTTCAGATGCTGTGACAATTGCATCCCTGTCCATAAGCATGGATCCGATGACCGACTGTTCAGCCTCTATACTATGGGGAAGTACCCTTTTTATAACTGCCTCATCCACAGCAATTCCTCCTACAGTTCATTATGAGTATAAAAAAGGCCCGACCTCTTCACTGAAAAATTCAGACCTTTTAATTATCCTATGCCTCTGAAACATTAACCTTAAGCTTCGCTGTAACCTCTTTGTGAAGCTTAACTGCAACCTCATGTACACCTACAGTCTTAATTGCATCGTCAAGCACAAACTTCTTCTTATCAAGCTCTAAGCCCATCTGCTCTTTAGCCGCAGCTGCGATTTCCTTGCTTGATACTGAACCAAACACCTTGCCGCCTTCGCCGGTCTTAACAGATACCTTAACCTCACCGGCCTCAATCTTCTTTGCAAGTTCCTTTGCAGCCTCAAGAAGTTCCTTTGCAACTCTTGCCTCATGTGCTTTCTGAAGCTTCAAATCGTTAAGGCTGGCATTTGTCGCCTCTACACCTAACTTCTTAGGAATAATAAAATTCCTTGCATAACCATCATTAACCTTTACAACCTGACCTTTTTTACCTAAAGACTTAACGTCCTGTAATAATACTACTTCCATTTATATTTCCCCTTTCTCTGTCATATCAACAATTGTATCCTTAAGAAGCTGTATCGCCTCTTCTACTGTACAATCTTTTAACTGGGCTCCTGCCGAACTTAAATGTCCGCCGCCACCCAGACGCTCCATAATAAGCTGAACATTTACCTCGTCTATAGAACGGGCACTCAGATAAATAACATCCTGATGTTTTGACACAACAACAGATGCCTTAACGCCAATTATATTAAGCAGTTCATTAGCTGCCTGCGCCCCAACTACAGGGTTCTCACTGTTTTCGCCGTCACATATGCTTATAGCATATGAATCCATAAATATCTCTGCATTGCTTACCGCTTCTGCTCTCGCCTTATAATCATTAATATCGTCTCTGAACAGCTTTCTTACCCTTGTAACATCTGCACCGTTTCTTCTTAAAAATGCAGCAGCTTCAAAGGTTCTTACGCCTGTCTTGTCTACAAAATTGTTTGTATCTACCACGATACCCGCATACATGGCATCAGCCTCAACAGGACGAATCTTCACACTTGAATCAATATACTGTAAAATCTCTGCAACCATCTCACATGCAGAAGAAGCATATGGCTCAACATAAGAAAGCACTGCATTGGTTATACTGTCTTTCATCTGACGGTGGTGGTCTAATACTACTATGGTCTGCACCCTCTCAAGAAGTTCCGGACATTCCATATAGCTTGCCCTGTTGGTATCAACTACCACCAGCATAGTATTGCCGTCACATAATGAAAGTGCCTTTTCACTATTGATTATTAAATCTTCAGGATATTCGTGAGTGTTCAGAAAACGCTCTGCCATCAATTTAACGGTTGGGGTTATATCATCAATAACTATATGGGCATGACGCTCCAAAGCCATAGCTGCCCTGAATATTCCTATTGCTGCACCAAAGCAGTCAATATCACCATTCTTATGCCCCATAATAATAACCCTGTCCTTATTCTCCATAAGGTCTCTTAACGCCTGAGCCTTAACTCTTGCCTTAACCCGGGTGTTCTTCTCCTGCTGCTGAAGCTTGCCGCCAAAATACGAAATATTATCATTATCCCTGACAACAGCCTGGTCTCCACCTCTTGCCAGTGCCATATCAATAGCCGAACGTGCAAATGCATAACTATCACTGCATCCGGCTCCATTGATACCAAAACCCATACTAAGAGTAATCGGCTGTTCGTTACCTATATTAACAGCCTTCACCTCTTCCAGCAGGCCAAACTTAGTTTCCATCATCTTAAGAAGTTGTTCCTGCTTTAAAGTTACAATATATTTATCTTTCTCAAACTTTTTAACAACGCCCTCTACACTGCTGATATACCTGCTTATCTTTCTGTCAATAAGTGCTGCAAGCAGTGAACGCCTTACATCTTCTATACTTTCTAACGCTTCATCATAATTATCAATATACACAAGACCCATAACCGGCTTCTCGTTTTCAACCTGGTTCTTGTAAAAAATCACGTCTGTCTCATCCATCAGATAAACAGATGACATAAGACAGTCATCAAGCACAAGATTAGTAAATCTGCCACTCTTCTCTAAAACGTTGTTATTAATATTAACCGGTTTAATCAACAGCTTATAATAATGGTCGTCATACTCTATTTCAATACTGTTCTGTCCTTTACACGGGAAAAGCTTTTTATTCTCAGCTTCTTCAAATATATCTGATATCTTCTTTTTGGTATTATGCCTGCCGATAATATCGGTAAACACACTGTTAACCCACAATAACTTCCCCTTGTCGTCAACTAAACCAAAAGGAATATCCAGTTCATCAATAAGCACTTTCTGTATCTGGGCATAATCCATGGCATATAAAATAAGCTCATTGCGGATATACTTGTTACGCAGACAATAAAACAATATCGATACACCCAAATATATTATAAAAAATATAGTTGCAAAAACGCCTGACTTTATATCTATGTAATACATCCCAAATGCAAATAAAGCTATCGGTATGCACATAAATAACGGCCATTGCATATTAATTTTTAAACCGCTTCTAAGACCTCTGTTTTTCTTCATAAAGCCTCCATGTTCTCTCAAACACACATAATTTACATTACAACCATATATGAACCCCAGCCGCAGGCTTAGCGGCAACCACAACATACCTACTATAATTATGTCCTATATTCTATCATAGAAACACTTTATTTCATAGTTATTTTTTGTCAGCTAACAAATCTGCCTATACTGTTCTGTTGCCTGTAAGCAGTGCAAACACTTTTGGCAAAAATTTTTTAAGCACCTCGCTTAACACTATACAAAATACAATTATAATAACCGGTATTCCAAAGTACTGAATAGTCTGGAAAAATGCATCTGTAGGAAGCAGCTTGCCAAGAAGCTTCTTTAAAATAAAAAGATTCATCTCATGGAATAAATAAATACAGAAACTATATTTTGATACCCATACAATCTTATCCTTCAGACTTTCACTCTTAATCCTTGTTGCCATACTTATAAAGAATAATATTCCCGGTACTATAGTCAGATTAATAAACAAATATCCAAGTTCAGTATGCCTGGTCAGACATGCCAATACAACAGTGACAATATATACAGCCGCCAACACCCATTTGTTAAGCTTGTCTATATCAGAAAAATGCAAATCGTATTTTACAAAATAATATCCAAGTGAAAAGAACACTATCGACATATAGACAAATCGCACTTCTGCTCCGGCAATAAATAAAACAGCCAAAACTATAAGCATTAATCTCGGAAACTTGTCTATCGCAGCTTTTATTACCTTTGCTAACAGATTAAGCACAAATAAGTCTCTTAAAAACCACAGAGGATACACCAATGGAGTCTTCGTATATGCCATAATCCACTCATAAGCTCCCCAGTTAGCAATAATATTGTCAGGGTTAGAAAAGTAAACACTTACAGCATTAATATGCTGAGCTGTAAAATAGAATAAAATCCAGAAACTATTTAATATCACATACGGAATAACCAGTGTAAATAACTTTTTCTTTATGTTCTTTTTCCATAAAAATTCTTTCTTATATAACAATACAGCAGAAATAAAAAAGAATGCCGGAACTGCACATCTTGCAATTACCCGCGAAATAATATATTTAATCCAGTCGAGCCATACCGGAATATCTAAAACAATATTATCACCAACAATATTAATCTCTTCTGAATAAGAGTGTATAAATACAACTAATATGGTCAGCCATACTTTTAATATGCTAATTCTTGTCGACTCTTCACTGCTTATTATGTATTTTGAATCCGAATTTAATCTCATACCAACTTCCTCATAATACTGCTTAATATTTTCTTTAGTATAACATATAACAACTTAAACAACAATTAGTAAAAGCGATGACACTGTCACCGCTTTTTCACCACTTACCTATAATGCCACATGCTAATTCTCTTAATCTGCCATAATAATTTCAACTAAAGCTCCCATAAGCTCTTCATCCAGCTTCATGGCAATAAGTCCACGTACAATCTCAAGACGTGACTTACCTGAATCTATCACTCTGAAAATACTGCTCTTTAAGTCAAATTCAATCTGCGCACGGTCCAGGAATCTAAAACTGTCTTTTACATAATCATTTGATGCCACATTTCCATCGGCCTCAACAGTAATAACAAGCTTCTTTGATGTGTCTACATCATTGATTTCTACTACGAGCTCATGGCTATTCTCATCATATGTATAATTTACAGCCTCTTCTTTGCCGTCATACTCTGCACTTACCGCATCTGCTTTATTGAAACCGATAAACCTAAGAGTATAATTTCTCTTTTCAGGTACAGCACAGCATTCTCCCTCTACAGGATTAACTGCAAATACGGACTTGCTTCCCCAGCTAAAATCATATCTTGTAAATGCCTTGTAGTCCTCCGGGTTATTCTCTGCACCACAGTCTAAGCTGCTGCCGTCACCATCTTCATACATTGTAAAACTGCCGTCAGCTCCGGCATATACACGAATGTCCATGTCTGCTGGATTATCAGTGTTGTTACAAACTGCACTATCGCTCTGTAACGGCAATATGGAGCCTGCCATAACAAGTACCGGAATTGTATTAATATCCCTGTACATATTAATATCCTGACCACCATTGTAGGCACGGTTGTTGAAGAAATCAAAATACTTTCCTTCAGGAAGCCAGACCTTAACCTCACCTAATTCAGTACCCTCATTTACCGGCTTTGTAATAGGGCAGACAATTATATTGGAGCCGAAATAATACTGATTTGGCACACCATATGCCGCCTGACTCTCAGAATTTCTGTAATACATCGGCTGAATTATTGGTTCCCCATTCACATGGAAGTTGTAATTCATGGTGTAGAGATACGGAACCATCTGATGACGGAGGCGAAGAAATCTCTTCATAGCCTTTTCTACGATTGCATTGTACTTCCATGGCTCCTTTGTATTGAAAGGATTGTCCGAGCTGTGAATTCTCATAATCGGTGAGAACACACCAAACTGCAGCCATCTCATCGCCATCTCATCACTTCTTGTTCCATGCATGTGACCACCGATATCGTGGCTCCACCAGCCATAGCCGGCATTGGATGCGTTAGCAGTAAAATATGGCTGAAACTCTAATGAATCCCAGGTTGCAAAGGTATCTCCAGAGAAGCCTACCGGATATCTGTGACTTCCAAGTCCCGCATATCTGGATAATATCATAGGCTTCTTGCCGTCCCTGCCATTATCCAAATAATGATAGTGATTTAACATCCACTGGGCATCAATTCCTTCAACAGTGCTTCCACCCTGCTGCTGCCAGTCAATCCACCAGAAGTCAACACCTCGCTCCTCGTTTCTGTGGTATATATGCTTGAAATATGACTTTAAGAACTTAGGGTCTGCCACGTCAAAATTAATCTTGTCTTCATTCTCTGCGTTGACACCAAGCTCTGCCGCCATGTCGGCGTACATTTCCTCAAAGCCTCTTACTCCGTCCGCCGGATGTACATTAAGAGTAATTCTCATGCCCTGCTCATGAAGCCACTTCATGAAACCTACCGGGTCAGGAAGCAGATGACTGTTCCATGTGTATCCGGTCCAGTTACTGCCGTACTTAGGGTCCACATCAGTAATATGCCAGCACATATCAAGCACCGCCACTGAAAACGGAATGTTCTCCTGCTGGAATCTTGTATATAACTCTCTGTACTCCTGCTCGGTGTACCAGTAAAAACGACTCCACCAGTTGCCAAGAGCATATCTTGGTATCATCGGTGTAGGTCCTGAAAGCTTATAGAAATCCTTAAGGCAGCCTAAATAATCTCTGCCATAGCCTAAGAAATAAATATCCTTACAGCCCTTCCTTCTCGGTTCAACCCAGCCGTCCTCTCTGATAATTGTTGACTTGCTGTCATCTATCACAGAAAAACCATAATAAGAAAGCAGACCCTTATCAAGGTCAATGCGTCCATCGGCCTCATCAAGGGTTCTTGCAGTTCCCTTCAAATCTTCATAATCTTCACCATAGAACCACACACTTCTATAGGCACTTATATTGCCGCTAACCTGAATTGATAATCCGCTTGAAGAAAATTCTTTTCCGTCATAGGACAAAACAAGACCGTCCGTTACTAACTCAAAGCCTTCCTCCTTCTCAATCACTCGAAACTCCGGCACCGGAAAATCTCTGTTAAGTACAACCTGGGTTGCCCTGTCCTCAAAAACTCCGTCCTCACTATATTCAAGTCTCAACATTCTGGAAGTAAGTACTGTAATACGATACTTCTCCCCCTGAATAATCGCTTCGCGTCTTGCAGCCGGAACTGCATTAAATCCAAATACTTTTCCTAAATCCATTCTGCACCTCATTTACCGCACAGCGTATCAAACTAACGTCCTGCGGTTAATTTATGGGATGTTTATCCGCTAATTTATAATAACATATATCAACCTAATATCAACCATTATTTATATTAACAAGTCTAAAAATCAGCAGCTGTACTTTATAAAAATACAGCTGCCTTAATATCACAATATTCACTTTAAAAGCTTAATAAATCATCTCTGCATAAACATATTAACCCTTAACAGAGCCGGACAGTCCTTCTACATAATACTTCTGTAACCAGATAAATAAAACAACTATCGGAAGTGCTACCAGCACTGCTCCCGCTGCAAACTGAGTATAGTATGTATCAATTCGTCTGAAGTCCCTCATCCAGAACAGACCTATAGCCACTGTATAAAGGTGCTGATTATCACCCAGAACCATACTAGGGAAAATGTAATCAGACCATGCGCCCAAGAAGGTAGTCATAATTGTATAAATAATAATAGGCTTTGACAACGGAATAGTGATTCTGGTGAATATCTGCCATCTTGTTGCACCATCAATAATAGCGGCCTCATCCAGAGCTTTAGGAATCGTATCAAAAAATCCTTTACACACATAATAGCCCATTGCAGCTCCCGCCGCAGCTACAACTATCAGTGCCACAAGGGTCTGTGCAAGTCCGAGTCCCTTTAAAATATTATAAACTGCTATCATTGACATGAAGCCCGGGAACATACCGATTATCAGCATCGCCTGCATCAGAGTCTTTCTGCCGCCAAATCTTGTTCGGCTTAATGTGTAGGCTGTTGCAAGAATAATTATTGTTGATAACACACATGTACAAGCCGCTACGATAAGTGTGTTAGTCCACCACTTACCAAACTGAATAGCACCGGAGGTATCAAAGAGTTTAATATAATTATCGAAAGTAAGCTTTTTAGGGAAAAAGTATCCCACATAAAAACCACTTTCTGCTCTTAATGAAGTCAGTACAATCCACAAAATAGGGAACAGCCAGATAATACTTAAAATCACCAGCACTATATATCCTGTATTAATCTTAGCAAACTTCATAACCGTATACAGGGTTACAAAGGCCATCACTAATGAAATCCAGTACCCAAAGCTGAAATTCTTAACCATAAACGCTGATGGTAAAATACCGGACTTGTCAAGCATACCCTTACTTACAAACAGAAGTATACTATAGCAGGCTGCCGGAATAGCCGCTACAGCTACCCATATACGTCCCACTATCACTACTGGTTTTACAAGCATTATTATGCCAATCACCATACCGACAAAAGTGCATATCATACCAATCGCCAAAAGTATGCCAAGGGCGCTTAACGGTTCCTTAGCATATATGCTAAATACACTGTAACTATCACCATCCATCGTTATATATGGCAGAAACCAGGCGATAACTCCTATTAAACTAAATATAACGGCAGGGATTAAATATTTAACTCTTAAACCTATAACATCTTTTTTCATTATTGGAATCCCTCCTCATTTGTTATCGCTTTAGAACGTCTGTAAGTTATCAGTGAAACCGTAGCAGAAATTATGAATATTACCAGGCCAAGAGCCGCCGCCAGATTGTAATCATTACTATCTTTAGTCAGCTTGAACAGCCACGTAACAAGCAAATCAGTCTTTCCCGCACCCTTATAATACTCTAATGTCATTGGTCCTCCGCCATTCAGGAAGTAAATAACACCAAAGTTATTAATATTACTGATGAAATTTGTTATAAGATATGGTGTAGTAATAAATATCATGTAAGGGAATGTAATCTTCATAAAAGTAAGAAACGGACTCGCCCCGTCAATCTTCGCACTTTCATATAACTCCTCAGGAATATTCATAAGAATACCGGTAACCATCAGCATGGTAACAGGTATACCAATCCATAAGTTTACGATAATTGTAGTAACCCTTGCCCATAAAGGATTTGTCAAAAACGGTAATGCCGAAGTTGTAAAGCCCCATTGCTGTAATAATATATTCACAATACCATTCTTACCAAGCATTGTAGAAACTACCATCAGAGATATAAAAGTAGGGATAGCCATAGCAATAACAAATATGGTTCTCCACACTTTCTTTAAACGTATACCCTTTGAGTTAATTAACATCGCCAAGAATATACCACCGAAATAGCAGCTAAAGGTAGCACAAACGCCCCAGATTAATGTCCAGCCCAGCACCGGCCAGAAGGTACTCGCCAGCTTATCAGTAGATGATAACAATGACGCAAAATTATCCAGACCAACCCAGGTAAACAGATTTCCCGGCGGCTGATGCTCCGCATCATAATTTGTAAAGGCCATTAAAATCATATAAATAAGCGGAGTTACCGTAAACACCAGAATACCTGCCATCGGAAGCGATAACAGTAACTTATGTATATTTCCGTCAAACAGACTCTTTATCTCATCTATAAATCCCGGAACCTTCTTGCCTGCCAGCTTAAGCTGTCTTGCTTCCTCTCCTGACTTGATGGATACATACCACACAGCCACAAAGACTGCCGTAAGCACTATTGATACTACTCCATATAAAAGCAGCAACATAGAGTTGTCACCCTGAGTCATCTCATATATGCCAATCTCTTCATTGAATACCATTCCCTGCTGGGTAGTACCGAGTGTTCCCAACATGCTCAAATAGTAAATTCCGGCATAATACATATAAAATATGTATGCTGCCTCTATTGCCAGATAGGCAATGCCTTTTACCACCTGTCCTCGCACCATATTTGAAAGACCCATAATTACAAATGACAGCTTTGTAAATATATCACCATTCTTAAATATGGAGATTAATCCCGGACTCTTAACCGATTTATCTTCATTTTTTGATTTATGAAGCTTCATTTTAGTCCCCTTTCCAATCTTTAAGTAATTATTTATATACAGCAAATTTTGCCCTGTCTATATATCTATTGTCAGATTGTTTTACTGTATAGCAAGGTATCAGAAAGGGGACCACCTTTCGATAAATTTGAATACATCTCAGGCAGTCCCCATTATTACTAAATCAATCTAAAGAATTAATCAACGAGCTTAGTAGTAATTGCATCAACCATTGTATCAAGCATCTCCTGAAGGTTAGCTTCTGTAATTCCTCCATTTACAATTCCTTCACCAAATGCAATAACAGGATTCCAATACTCATTAATCTGAGAAATTGAAGGCTGTGGTGTTGCATACTCTGTCTGAGCGATAAGAGCAATTGTTGCACGATCTGATGCAAGTTCTTCATTATCAAGTAATGATAAACATGTAGGTGTTGCTCCTGCTACCTGATAACGTAATAACTGGTTCTCCTCATTGTTAAGCCACTCAGCTAACTGCTGTGCTGCAAGAGGATGCTTTGTATTTGACTTAACAACAAAGCACTTGTAATCTGCAAAGTTTGTCATCTGGCTCTCTTTACCGTTAATAGTTACTGTTGGCAATGGAGCTGCCGCCCAGTCTTCTCCTAAAGCTTCCTCAATGCCAGGTGCTGACCATGTACCTGTACATAATACACCAAGCTTTCCTTCGTTGAATAAGCTGCCGCCGATACCATCGAGGTCTTCTATATACTTTTCGTTATTAACGAGGTCAATAAGGTACTTACCAACTTCAAATCCTGCTGCACTGTTCCATGTACAATCTGAAGCATCTGTTCCGTCTTCACCATAAAGTGTACAGCCTGCTGCATAGAAGAATGCTTCAATATACCATGAATTAGAAATAGCACATGAGAAGTTCTTGATGCCTTCGCCTAAATCCTTAGACATAATAGTGTCAAGAGACTTAACTTCATCTTCTGTAAAAAGGTTCTTGTTGTAATACAAAAACCATGTGTTAGGTGTTGATGGAAGGCCGTAAAGCTCACCATTTCTTATACAAGCTTCAAGAGCACCTTCACCATACATAGTCTTAATATTGTCAATATCATATGTAATAGGATAAATTAATCCTGCTTCAACCAACTGTGACAATGAACCTGAAGGTGTAATGCAGACATCAGCTGCAAGGTCAGGATCAGTTGTTAAATTAGCAGCAGACTCGTCAACGCCAACTACTGCAATTTCAAATGTACAATCATACTCAGGATGAGCTTCATCAAAAGCTTCACACATCTGCTGTGTAATCTCCATCTCCTCTTCAGGTCCCCATACCTTCAAAGTAATCTTTTCTACGCCGTCACCTGCGTCGCCAGAATTATTTGAGCCGCTGCCCGGCTTCTTTCCGCATCCTGCAAGTAATGCTACTACAAACAAAGATGCCATAAATAATGCTAATAATTTCTTTGCTTTCATGATTTTGTCCTCCCTCATTATTACAAATTTATCTTTCGCAAGTTACCTTGCTCCTAAATTAATTATAGGACAGTACCAGACAACTGTCAACTTCTTATTGTTAATTGTTTGAAAAATCACGCTTAATCAATATTGATTTTAGTCATTTTCACCAATAAAGCGTTTTATTAATCTACTTTTAACACCACAAAAAAGGATGCTCTTAGAATCCTCTAAAAACATCCTTTCATAATTCATATAAATATGCCTGCGATCTTTCGCTACACTAATTAATCAAGTGTGTATGGCATAAGAGCAACGTGTCTTGCTCTCTTAACTGCAACAGTAAGAGCTCTCTGATGCTTTGCACAGTTGCCTGTAATTCTTCTAGGAAGAATCTTTCCTCTTTCAGATACGTATCTCTTTAATCTGTTTACATCCTTGAAATCGATAGCTGCACTATTCTCACCACAGAATACGCAAACTTTCTTTCTTCTATGAGGAACTCTTCTCTTCATTGAAGCATCTGCTTTGTCATTCTTGTTAAAAGCCATTGCCGTAACCTCCTATAATTGTTGATGAAAACTCTTAGTTGAATGGGAGACCTTCGTCTTCAACTCCGTCCGGAATGTTCATAAATCCATCACTGATGGCACCTGACGGCTGTGGTCTTGATTCCTGCTGGTAGGATGAACCATATGACTGAGAAGAAGAATTCTTACTCTCAGCAAACTCCTGATCCTCAACAACAACGTCTGTTGTGTATACTCTCTGACCATCCTTGTTAGTATAGCTTCCTGTCTGAATACGGCCTGTTACTACAAGCTTTGTACCCTGGCGAAGATACTTCTCTGCAAATTCTGCAGATCTGCCAAATGCTACGCAAGATATAAAATCTGCTGTCTGCTGGTCAGCACCACCTTCGTTAGTTCTTGCAAATCTTCTGTCAACCGCAAGAGTGTATCTTGCAACTGCCATAGAACTGCCCTGTGAATAACGGATGTCCGGATCTCTTGTCAACCTTCCCATAAGTATAACCTTATTCATAAAAACTCCCATCTGCATACCCTGTATGCACCGAAACTAAGATAAAAACCTTAACTAAATGTTCTGAATGTGTGTTGCCTGTATAAAGCAACCGGTCTTACATTACGCGTCCTGTCTTACACATAAGTATCTGATGACAGACTCCATAAGACGAATGCGGCCTTCAAGCTCGTTTGGAGTAGATGTCTCTCCATCGAACTGAACAATATAATAATAGCCCTCTTTCATCTTCTGAATCTCGTAAGCTAATCTCTTCTTACCCCATTCATCAACGTTTGTTACAGTACCGCCGAAGCGAGCAATATAACCCTGTACTTTCTCAAGTGCAGCTGCTCTTTCTTCTTCTTCAAGCTTTGAACTAATAACAACTACTAACTCATATTTGTTCATGTCTTTTACCTCCTTCTGGTCTCTGGCCCCTGCGTCATGCACAGGAACAAGGAAATTGAGTTTATCACAGAATGGTATTGTACCATGTCTGTCCAAAATATACAAGCTTTTTTCCACAAGAAATTTGCAAAAATTTATGCAGCATATCTTTTAACATATTGATTTACACAAACATAGATGCTTCATGTTTTTTCTGACACTTATTGCTATGAAACCTGACTGCTTCACTTTGCTATCCCTGCTCTGAAACCTTCTTATGCCCTCTGATATTCTTTTCAACCAGCTTACGGCTCACCATAATCATATGTCCGCAGCCCATGCACTTAAGTCTGAAGTCCATACCCACTCTTAAAACTTCCCACTCACTGCTGCCGCAAGGATGCTGCTTCTTAAGCTTAATAATATCTCCAATCTCAAAAATCATATCTGCCTCCCGACACCCCTATTCCACAACCTTAGACAACACCTCGCCGATTGCTTCGGTTATTATCAGGTCTGCTTTATTATCCATAGGTGTAGCACTTTTATTTATCAGCACAAGCTTCTTGCCACGATAATAGTCAATGAGCCCTGCTGCCGGATAAACCGTCAGAGAAGTACCACCGACTATCAACACATCCGCGTCATATATATATGCTATAGACTTCTGAACAGTTGCAGAATCAAGACCTTCCTCATAAAGCACCACATCCGGCTTTATCGTTCCGCCGCAATCGCACTTAGGAACCCCTTCACTCTCCATGATATACTTCTCATCAAAAAACTTATGGCACCTGCTGCAGTAATTTCTCTTAACCGAGCCATGAAGTTCCATAACTTCTTTACTTCCTGCTGCCTGATGAAGCCCGTCGATATTCTGGGTTATCACAGCCTTAAGCTTCCCCTGCTCTTCTAATTTCGCTAAAGCGATATGGGCCTTATTCGGCTTTGCTTCGCCACAAATCATCTTGTTCTTGTAAAATCTGTAGAACTCCTTTGTATTCCTCTGGTAAAATGTATGACTTAAAATAGTCTCCGGAGGGTAATCGTACTGCTGGTTATAAAGACCGTCAACACTTCTAAAGTCCGGAATACCACTCTCGGTAGAAACTCCCGCACCACCAAAGAACACTATGTTATCACTGTTTTCAATCCACTCTTTTAATACTGCAATATTGTCCATAGGTCTTCTCCCTCCATTTTTAAAGATGTTGTTGCTAAAAGGTGCTTTGACACCATGATACCTGCAGATTGCTACGTACTATGCGCTCCCCGGTATCATATAAATATTATAGCATTTTAAAGGGCTGTCAGCCACCGGTTTATACAATTTCATTGATAAAAATTTTGCTTAATGGCTTTATATGTTTCAATATTGAATCACCTTCAGGTAATCCTCCTTTAAACAACCATAGTGCAAGTTCCTCAATACTTATGTCAAGTTCACAATCAAAATCATCCGGTTCAAACGATGCAGCTTTTAAACTATAATCTGCTTCATCATTTTTTATTACAGTATCATCAACTTCGCAGGCCTCTGACTTATCTTCACTAACCTCCCATAAGAAAGTTCTATTGTTTTTAGAAATAATACTGTCTCTAACATTAAGCTTTATTCTCAATGCCCTATCAGACCTTATAAATTTTAACAACTCCGGTACATTAGTAATACGAAGCATAATCCTGTTCTCATAGTCACAGTCTTCCGGCACTTCTCCTCTGATTACAAAACTATTAACCTTGTATGTCTTTCTGAAATAATCTTTGATACACACGATAACAGCATCCCTGTCGCTGTCAAAACATATAAGTTCGGTAACCTCTGCTCCCTTGTCTGATAACCACCAGTTAAAGCTCGCTGCCAACCTGTCTTCTGTTAAAACGCAGCAAACACTGCCGCCATCACTCTTATACTGCTCTGTTAAGTCCTCAAAATATTGCCTTGTTCTAACAGAATACACATCGTAACTTTGTTCCAAATGTCCATTTATTTGTTTTGAAAACTTGTCAAACAAAGAGTCCGTCATTGACACAACAAGAAACTTGTCCGATACATTATCCTTTACTTCTGTTGTACCTCTGCCTGCTTTTTTTCTGTCATTTGTGGCTGTTTCATCTGCATTTATATCATCATTACTATTTATATTCTCTTTGCAGACAGGCTGGGCATATACGAAACGGAATCCGAAAGGAGTATATATTGCCTCAGCGGCGGGCATAAGAAAAGTAAAGGCTCTGCCCTCATCTGCCATGTCATTTAATGCCCTCTTTAGCAGACTTGCCATAAGGCCCCGATGTCTGAACTCCTTATCAGTGGCAACCCCTACAATATAATCAGCAGGGACCTTAGTACCATTTACATTCATCACATAGGGATTACGCTGAAGCATTGATACCGCCTTACCATCCTGCTCTATTACATAAATAGTGTTATCCCTGCACTTATATTCATAGTAGTAATCAAGAAAATTCACTGAATCTTCCTCGAAAACCTTCTCCCACAATTCTCTTGTAATGCTTTTTTCTTCGCCTTCTGACACTCTTATCTCATACATATTGCTGTTATGAATACTCCTCTTTACTAAACCGGTATCTCTTCAGACTATCTTTCTTTCACAAGAAACTTCTTTGCAAAACCAATCGGATGATAAGACATCTTCGCTTTTCTAAGTGCTTCAAGACCCACATCATCTTCACGATT
Source organism: Lachnospiraceae bacterium (assembly GCA_045603305.1). Taxonomy (GTDB): domain Bacteria; phylum Bacillota; class Clostridia; order Lachnospirales; family Lachnospiraceae; genus JAFRXK01. The sequence continues at coordinate 25,225 of JAZULV010000019.1, forward strand.
TACAATAACTGCATCCTCAAACTCATTAATCAAAAACTGCTGGTTAATAAACGGGTACAGTCCTCTTATCCGGGAATTTGCCTTCTCTATATGAATTATCGCCATCTTATCTAATGCGTTATAACTGCCAACAGTAAATGCCTCCAACACTCCATCTACATACACTCCCCCCATTCTGGTGCGAAGTTCACTGCAGTTGTCCATTATGTTCTGAATACCTTCAACCTCATAATCAAGACTATCTGAATCGGCTTCTTCACCCTTTAGGGTTCTCCAGCGTTCAAGAAACTTAAGTATCTCTCCCTTACTGGAGCAGCATAACGGCTGATATTCAAATCTTCCTTCATATTCTTTAAGGAAAGCATTTACATGGTTTTTCTTCTTGTGATATTTCTTTCCTGCAAGATTCCTTAATGCCTCTGCATCATAAAGATAATCTGCTGCGTCAACCTGCTCCTCTACAATATATTTCTCAGGGTCTAATTTCAAAATCTCCAGTGAAAGCTCATCAGCAAGATATATAGAAAACTTCTGCCCAAGAACCTCATTAAAATATCTCTTGGAATCATTAAAATAGTATTCTAAATCTTCTTTCTTACAAAGGGGCATTGCCGAAAAGCACTCTCCATCCATCTGCATCTTCCACTCTACAGCCTTGCCATCCCGAATGCAGTACTCTACCTGATAATAGTCCTTCCACAAAAAACTATCCAGAAACACACTGTCGCAGGTTAAATTGGAGCGCAGTCCAAAATAAGGTGTCAGTATCCCAATATCATTAGCCTCTATCTTCTTAAAATTCCAGTCCATGACTTCTCCGTTCTGTTGCTTTGTATGAAGCCCCCTAAATATATAAACTTTACATAATTGCCTTGCAACACTTTTTATATAATCTATTTCAATTTTATTTTTAGGTGCTTCCAGATAAATATACTTTAAAATCATAGTAATTTCAATTTTTCTTTTATATTTTGAATAAACATAAAAACAACAGAGAGATACCTAACGTGAAGTGCACCCCAGATGTCAGATAAAGTTCGTCTAACCTTTGGGATGCACTTAATTATACCTCTAGTATATAACTTAGAGTCTTTTACGGTTTTACCATATTACCACTCAAGCTCAAGAAAATATGGTTCCTCAGTACCTCCTGTATCCATTGCATATGAAGCAATATAGCGTACAGTGTTTGTTTCATCATTATAGGCAAACAGCAAATAATAATAATGAGATAATAAATTATTGGCTTTTGATAAATCATCTGAAGTAAAACTTAAGCATGTCCAGTCTCCCCATTGGGTCTTATAACAGGGTCCCTCCGGATAATAGTTGTCAATTCTCTGCTTTTCAAAAATGTATTCTTCTTCCGTCAGAACCCATTCTGCGTAGATATCAAAACTTGGGTCAATTACACGCTGATAATAATAATAGTACTTTGTTGTTTCAGGAAATTTATCCGGTGGATACCAATTGGCTCCATCTGCCACTGCACTTTTGGGTATCGTTGCCGGAAACAGTTTGCGAACACTATTGCCGTATGCCTGCACATAAGTTCCCACAATCATATAATTTTCCGGATTATCTGTTTCAGAGTATACCGGCGGAAGCCAATTTAGTGCCCCTATACCCATAGGTTGTATCGCAATATAAAATGTAATTACCATAAGAACAATTGCTATTATACGACGTTTCTTACGTTTTGCCTTAATCAACTGTACTTTTAAATATAAAATCAAAATAATAGCCGAAAGGACAATAGGAAGCAGTACATACGAAATACCAATGTAATTATAGAGATTAGTGTAAAATTTGTAAAAAGGAAATTCTTCACCATATACTATAAAGACTCCTTTTAAAAGCAAACTAAAGAATGCTATTACAGAAATGCTTAAAATTCGCATAATCCATTTTTCAAAGGTTTCCCATTTGCTTGGTTTCATGTCTGCTTGCGGTATTGGCTCTTCACTGAGGCCGTCTTCTATCTTAGCACAAATATCAATCACCGAAATCTCTCCCTCTTCCGGAAGACTCTCCAATGCAGATACTATATGCTGCCCTCTTTCTAGTTCAGCATGCTTATCTTTTATGTATTTGTTAATAGTTTCCCGTGCCGCATCACTGCCCTGCAAAATCACTTTTATTTGCTCAATAGAAAAATCTGCTTTTCTAAGAAGTGCAATCTGCTGTAACAGTTCCACATCATCTTCAGTAAAATCATAGTTGTTACGGCCGGTATAAGATTTCTGATTCTTTGGAGCTATCAATCCATTCGCTATATAAAGTCGAATTGCTCTGTCGGTCAGCCCTGTCTGCTCTATAACATCTTTAATCTTCAAAACGCCACCTCCCTTGACACAATTGTATCAATTTACCTTAGGTGAATGTCAATAAAGAATATTAATTATTAAACCATTTATACCTTACAACATCAGTAAAGTAACACAACCCGTCAAATCCACATTCGCTAACATGAATATTTTACTATTTTATATATTCAATATTGTATTCTACAATTTTCATCTGATTATCTTCCTTGTGATAAATAACGTTAACGAAATTATAAGTTCCACTGTTTTGGGGCAGAGTATTATACTCCGATTCATCAATATTATATATTAATATATAGTCATAACCTTCATAATCGCAAAATGGCGAAGCAATACCAATAATATCATTTGGGATAAGGGAAAGCCATCTGTCATCAGCTTTTATTACATCTTCAAACTGTTTCGCTGAATTTTCATCAAAATAAATATCACTTGTAGAATAAATATATCCTCTTGAAACTGATTGTGTTCCCTTTGTCCAATCCTGAGTATTAATTTGTTTGTGTTGCGGAATATCAATACCAAGCATCTGCTCTGCCTTTATAATCGGTTCAGTACCATGATCATATATATTTGCAAAAATAAAAGTAAATGAGCCAAAGATACATAATAATACAGTCATAATAATTCCGGTAATTAAATTCAACTTATATTTATAC
>JAZULV010000020.1:0-9818 GCA_045603305.1 Lachnospiraceae bacterium
AGTCCAGTATTTGAACCCGTTGCCGAAGGAATTAATTCCAGCTTTTTTAAAGAAGCTGGCTGAAATTGGAGGATTTTTGATGTCAAAAATGTAAATATAAGGAGAATAGGAATGCCAACACCTCATAATCAAGCAAATGTCGGAGAAATAGCTTCAAAAGTATTAATGCCGGGAGATCCTCTGCGTGCTAAATATATTGCAGAGCATTTTTTGGAGAATGCAAAGTTAGTAAATCAGGTGCGTAATATGCTGGCATATACAGGAACTTACAAAGGACAGCCGGTTACGGTTATGGCAAGCGGTATGGGCATGCCGTCTATGGGGATTTACAGCTATGAGCTTTTTAACTTTTTTGAAGTAGACAATATTATAAGAATAGGTTCTACAGGTGCAATTCAGGATAATATTAAGGTAAGAGATATTGTTCTTGCCATGGGCGCATGCACGAATTCGGCTTATGCTTCCCAGTTTGGATTAAATGGTTCCTTTGCTCCGGTTGCAGATTTCGGACTGCTTTGCAAGGCAGCGGATGTTGCTAAGGATATGAAGCTTAACTACCATGTGGGTAATGTACTTACATCAGACACTTTTTACAGTGATGATGCAGAGGCGAATGAGAAGTGGCGTAAGATGGGTGTGCTGGCTGTTGAGATGGAGACTGCTGCGCTTTATATGAATGCGGCGAGAAGTGGAAAGAAAGCATTGTCAATATTTACTGTTTCGGACCATATATTTACCGGAGAAGCGACAACAGCCGAGGAGAGACAGAACACATTTACCCAGATGATGGAGCTGGCCCTTGAGACTGCGGTAAGCTTTGCTTAAAATTATTTAAGAAAATAATAAAAGACCATTGTTTTCGACGTTTTTTATTGTGTTATGCCTATAAATTTGCTTGACGATTAATTATAGGTGTGTTATAGTAAAAAAGCGTATGGAAGACGGGGGTCTTTTTTTTTGACCCTAATTTTACGAAATAATGGAGGTGGAAGTTGTGCGTGTAAAGATAACATTAGCGTGCACAGAGTGCAAGCAGCGTAATTACAACATGACAAAGGATAAGAAAACTCATCCTGATCGAATGGAAACAAAGAAGTACTGCAGATTCTGCAGAACCCACACTATGCATAAGGAAACAAAGTAATTTGTTGTAATGCGGAAAGAGAGTGTCGTATGGAGAAAGTAAAGAAATCGGATAATGCCGGCACTAAGGCAAAGGGCGGCATAATCGGAGTTTGGAAGAACTTAAAGGCTGAATTCAAAAAGATAATCTGGCCTAGCAAAGAGATGTTTACTAAGCAGATGATAGCTGTTGTTGTTTCATCAGTAGTTATCGCACTGTTAGTTGCTATCTTTGATTTGGTAATTATCAAGCTCTTACTTGAATTAGTAATTGGTTAAGGACAAGGTGGATATTATGTCAGAAGCAAAGTGGTATGTAGTTCATACTTATTCAGGGTATGAGAACAAGGTAAAGGTTGATATCGAGAAGACCATTGAGAACAGAAAGCTGCATGACCAGATTTTAGAGGTTGCAGTACCTATGGAAGATGTTATCGAAATTAAGAATGGTGTTAAGAAGCAGGTTCAGAAGAAGATGTTCCCTGGATATGTTCTTATCAACATGATTATGAATGATGATACATGGTATGTAGTAAGAAATACTCGTGGTGTTACCGGTTTCGTAGGACCGGGATCAAAGCCTGTACCTCTTACTGCCGAAGAGATGATTCCGTTAGGAATTAAGAACAATGATGTCCATATTGATTTTGAAGTAGGAGAAACAGTTATAGTTACATCAGGTGCATGGGAAGGTACAGTCGGCAACATTAAGACTATCAGCCAGAGCCGCCAGAGTATAACTATTAACGTGGATTTGTTTGGCCGTGAAACCCCGGTTGAGCTTAACTTTACTGAAGTGAAGAAGATGTAGGCAAGAGTTTGAAGCTCTCTTGGTCTACGATTGATATTTTTTTAGGAGGTGCCTAGAAATGGCAAAGAAAGTTACAGGTTATATTAAGTTACAGATTCCTGCTGGTAAAGCTACACCAGCACCACCTGTTGGTCCTGCATTAGGTCAGCACGGTGTAAATATAGTTCAGTTTACAAAGGAGTTCAACGCTAAGACAGCTGACAAGGGAGACCTTATCATCCCTGTAGTTATTACTGTTTATGCTGACAGAAGCTTTAGCTTCATCCTTAAGACTCCACCTGCAGCCGTTCTTTTAAAGAAGGCTTGCAACATTAAGTCAGGCTCAGGAAAGCCTAACAAGGATAAGGTTGCTACAATCACAAGAGATAAAGTTAAAGAAATCGCAGAGATTAAGATGCCAGACCTTAACGCTGTATCAATCGAGGCTGCTATGATCATGATCGAAGGAACAGCTAAGAGTATGGGTATTGTAGTAGTTGACTAGTTTTAACTTAGATATTTAGACGTGGGAGGGAATATCCCGCAATTACCACAGGAGGTTTTTTAAATGAAAAGAGGAAAGAAATACGCAGAATCTGCAAAATTAATTGACCGCTCTGTACAGTATGAGACAGCAGAGGCAATTGCACTTGTTAAGAAGACAGCAGTAGCGAAGTTTGATGAGACAGTAGAAGCACACATCAGAACAGGTTGTGACGGACGTCACGCTGATCAGCAGGTTCGTGGTGCGGTAGTATTACCACACGGAACAGGTAAGACAGTTAAGGTTTTAGTATTTGCTAAGAATGCTAAGGCTGATGAGGCTCTTGCAGCCGGTGCTGATTATGTTGGTGCTGAGGAACTTATTCCAAAGATTCAGAATGAAGGTTGGTTAGATTTCGACGTTGTTGTTGCTACACCTGATATGATGGGTGTTGTTGGTCGTCTCGGACGTGTACTCGGACCTAAGGGCTTAATGCCAAACGCTAAGGCTGGTACAGTAACTATGGATGTAACAAAGGCAATCGCTGATATTAAAGCTGGTAAGATTGAGTACAGACTTGATAAGACAAATATCATTCACGTTCCGATTGGAAAAGCTTCATTCACAGACGAACAGTTACAGGACAACTTCCAGACGCTTATAGATGCTATTGTTAAGGCAAGACCATCAGCAGTTAAGGGTCAGTACCTTAAGAGCGTTACACTTACTTCTACAATGGGACCTGGTGTAAAGCTCAACCCAGTTAAGCTTACTAACAAATAAGATAGCTGGTTTTGAAGCGAAAGCTTGAATTTAAGTATAATATGCCGCAGATTTTTAAAATCTGCGGCATAATGCTTGACAACTATTTATTTTTATGTTAATGTAACAGAGTTGTATGGCGTGAGCCATCAATATATCGCCGAAGACAGTAGGTGCCGTAAGGCATAAGCAGCTAACGCCTACCGAGGAAGATAAGATTAAGACGTAGAATCTTTGTGTCCTTGGCTGTCTGGCTAAGGATTTTTTTAGTGTTAAACAATGAGATAAGCAGACGAAATTATCGTGCTTGCACGAAGAATTTCGGATATTTGGCGGATGTACAGTATGAGTAACGTAAAGCGATAGCTTGGAGTTACGAATGTTGGAGGGTGCGGGAGTTGCTGAAAGCAACGTAGCAACCGGTTTAACACTATTGATAGACAAGTATATTCTATATAATCTGTCGGCGACCTTTATAATAATGACATTTAGTCAGAGATAAGGAGGTGCAGTTCATGGAGTACACAGCAAAGAAAGTTGATTTGAAGACACCAGTTGTTGATGAAATCAAAGAACTTTTAGATGGTGCACAGGCAGTTGTTCTTGCAGATTACCGTGGACTTACTGTTGAACAGGATACTAATCTTCGTAAGCAGTTAAGAGATAATGGTGTTATTTATAAAGTATATAAGAACACTATGGTTAAGATTGCTATTCAGGGAACACCGTTTGAAGGATTAGCTGATGACCTTGAAGGTCCTACAGCAGTTGCAGTTTCTAAGGAAGATGCAGCAGTTCCTGCAAAGGTTCTCTTCGAGTTCTCAAAGAAGGCTCAGAATCTTGAACTTAAGAGCGGTATCGTAGACGGAACATACTATGACAAGGATGGTATCAAGGTTATCGCTACTATCCCTGGAAGACAGGAACTTCTCGGCAAGTTGCTTGGAAGCATCCAGTCACCAATTGCAAACTTTGCAAGAGTTATCAATCAGATTGCAGAGTCAAAGGAAGCTTAATTCTAAGAATTGCGAAAATTTTATTTTGGATGCAGCCTGATATATTAAGGTGCATCGGTTAACGAATTATGAATTAATAATATGGAGGAAAAAAACATGGCAAAGTTAACAACAGCAGAGTTTATCGAAGCTATTAAAGAGCTTACAGTTATGGAACTTAATGATTTAGTAAAGGCTTGCGAAGAAGAGTTCGGCGTATCAGCAGCAGCAGGCGTAGTAGTTGCAGCAGCAGGTGGTGCAGCAGAAGCAGTAGAAGAGAAGACAGAGTTTGACGTAGAGTTAACAGACGTTGGTCCTAACAAGGTTAAGGTTATCAAGGTTGTTCGTGAAGCTACAGGTCTTGGCTTAAAGGAAGCTAAGGAAGTAGTTGATGGCGCTCCTGGCGTTATCAAGGCTCAGGCTTCTAAGGAAGAGGCAGAGGATATCAAGGCTAAGCTTGAAGCTGAAGGTGCTAAGGTTACACTTAAATAATCGAGTAAGCTACGAGACACGCGCAGATAATAAGAAAACAGGATGCTGTGAATTTATTCACAAGCATCCTGTTTTCTTATTATCTGCATGGGGCGACAGCCCGCGTGCCAAATGTATGCGAAGCATGCATTTGGCTAGGCGCGTGAATCGTAGCGAATATGGAGCGAGATGAGGTGCCAGCCGTGATGTCGAACGGACGGAAGGCGAACGTTCGGCTATAGCGAGGCTAGTAGCTAACGAATAAGGCGACAGCCCGCGTGCCAAATGTATGCGAAGCATGCATTTGGCTAGGCGCGTGAATCGTAGCGAATATGTAGCGAGATGAGGCGCCAGCCGTGATGCCGAACGGACGGAAGGCGAACGTTCGGCTATAGCGAGGCATGTAGCTAACGAAAAGTCAAAAGACACGCGGCGAAATGTAGATTGGGTGTGGCAAGTTTACTTGCTAACACCCGTTTTTACTTATTTGTACAATTATTGGCATTGGAATTATCATTTAAAAATTTTACTATAATATGACGATTGTTTTATAGTGCAAAATAGAATTTATATGTTATACTAATGATAATAATGAGCTTGTATGATATAATGTTTGCGTCATATCATAGATTCGTGTTATGTGGCGAGAAAATATTGCTATAATATTTTTGGTTACCGGATAGTATATAGTCCTAATTAAAGGAGACGATTGAATGAGACATGGATTTTTAAGGGTTGCAGCGGCAACACCGAAGGTTAAGGTTGCAGATACTATTTATAATTGTGAGCAGATTTGTGCAGAGTTTGATAAAGCATTGGAACAGGGATGCAGAGTTATTGTGTTTCCTGAGCTTAGTCTTTGCGGATATACTTGCGGAGATTTGCTTCTTCAGGATACCCTGGTTAATGGTTGTGTAGAAGAGCTGAAGGTGTTCGCAGAGCATACAAAGGGAAGTGATCTGCTTGCTTTTGTAGGTATGCCATTAGAAGTAAGAGGATGTTTGTACAATGTTGCTGCAGCAGTGCAGAATGGAAAAGTATTAGGCTTCATACCAAAAAGCGTTATACCTGATTATGCTTCATTTTATGAAGGAAGATACTTTACAAAAGGGAATAAGAAAACAGAGTTAATTAGTTTTGCTGATAGAGATGGAGAGTGTTATAAGGTTCCGTTTGGAACGGATGTGATTTTTGCCTGCAAGTCCATGCCGGAGCTTGTAATAGGAGTGGAGATTAGCGAAGAAGCATGGACACCGGTTTCTCCGGGTAGTTTTCATGCTCTTGCCGGAGCAACAGTTATTGTGAATCTTTCTGCGAGTGCTGAAGAAGCAGGAAAAGATGAGTTTAGATGTTCTCTTGCAAGTGCGAAGTCGGCGAACCTTTTGTGTACATATATATATGCAAATGCGGGAGAAGGAGAGTCTACTCAGGATGTTGTATTTGCCGGACATAATATTATAGCTGAGAGCGGCAGGATTATTGCCCAGTCAAAGAGATTTACAAATGATGCAGTATATATAGATACTGATTTAGGAAAGATAAAGAATGAAAGACGTCGTGTTGGTACCTTTAATTCGGTTAATAATGAAGGGTATACAATAGTTGAATTTGATGTTAACGTTGAGGAACTAGAGTTAAAGAGATTTGTAGATGATGCACCTTTTGTTCCAAGTGTTAAGATGGACAGGGATAGAAGATGTGAGGAGATATTGTCTATTCAGGCTATGGGACTTAAGAAGCGCCTTGAGCATATTAATTGTAAGTATGCTGTTTTGGGCATTTCAGGCGGATTGGATTCTACGCTGGCACTTCTTGTTGTGGTAAGAGCTTTTGATATGCTTGGCATCCCAAGAGAGAATATAAAGTGTATAACAATGCCATGCTTTGGTACTACTGACAGAACTTACTCTAATGCCTGCAATCTGACAAATAAGCTGGGTGCAACTCTTACAGAGATTAATATAAAAGAGGCAGTAACAGTTCATTTCAAGGATATAGGTCATGACCCTAAGGTGAAGGATGTTACTTATGAGAATTCACAGGCAAGAGAGCGTACACAGATTCTTATGGACATTGCAAACCAGTGTAATGGTCTGGTTGTTGGTACAGGAGATTTGTCAGAACTGGCATTAGGATGGGCGACATACAATGGTGATCATATGTCGATGTACAGCGTTAATGGTTCTGTGCCAAAGACTTTAGTAAGACATCTGGTTCGTTATTATGCAGATACATGTGAAGATAAATCACTTGCGGATGTTTTATATGATGTTTTAGACACTCCGGTTAGTCCGGAACTTCTTCCGCCGGAAGAAGGCAAGATTTCACAGAAAACAGAAGACATTGTAGGTCCGTATGAGTTGCATGATTTCTTCTTATATTATATACTTAGATTTGGATATGAGCCTTCCAAGGTATACAGACTGGCTTGTCATGCGTTTAAGGGACAGTATGATGATGAGACTATACTCAAGTGGCTTAAGACATTTTACAGAAGATTTTTCTCCCAGCAGTTTAAGCGTTCATGTCTGCCGGATGGGCCAAAGGTTGGTTCGGTTGGAGTTTCACCGAGAGGTGACTTAAGGATGCCTAGTGATGCTTCAAACAGATTGTGGATGGCACAGCTGGAGAACATGTAGTCAAAAATATAAAAAACAAAAAGGAGAGAGGTTATGATGAGTTTGGTTAAGAGGGTAGCTAGTTTGATGCTTGCTTTAATGCTTGTTGTATCGGGTGGTATGGCGGATATGTCAGTAGACAGGGTATCTGCGGCAACAGTAGCAGAGATATATGATGAAAGCGACTGGAATGATTTTGCCGAAGCTGTAAATGGCGGAGCGTCAGAACTTTCCGCAGTGCTTATGGCAGACTTCACTGCGTCGGAAGAATTTGTTCAGATATATGAAGGCTTTTCAGGAAGTTTTGATGGAAACGGACATACCATAACAGGCCTTGCGACATCTATGTTTGATTATGTAGTAGGTGGAACAGTTAAGAATCTTACAGTTAAGGATGTTGCTATAACTGAATATGTAGGATACTATTCCTTAGGAGCAGTTGTCGATGACCTCGTTGGTGGTACAGTTGATAATTGTGTTGTTGAAGGTGGTTTGATTAATGTCAGAGGTAATTCAGTAGGCGGAGTTGTCGGATATATAAGTAATGGTGCCGTAGTATCAAACTGTGTTAATAATGCAGATGTTTCTGCTACAAAACAGGTAGGCGGAATAGTTGGTATTTTAAATGATGGTTCTGTTTATGATTGTGTTAATAATGGTTCAGTTACTGCAACAGAAGATATGGCAGGAGGTATTGCCGGAGATGTATACCCTGATGAAGAGGTAACTGCTGAGATTTATAATTCATATAATACCGGAGATGTATCAGCTGATGAGTATGTAGGCGGTATCGCAGGTCAGATTGTTGCTTATGATTCAATAATAGAACTTCACAGTATATATAATACAGGTGCAATCAGCGGAAGGAATGTTATTGGTGGTATTATAGGAATTGCTGAGACTGTTACTTCATTTGATGCAGTCATTGTAAATAATGGTATTAATATTGGTAAAGTAAATAGTACAGGCAGTGTGGGTGGTACTATAATTGGAAGGATTCTTCCTGCAACAGTGGGTTCTATCAGTTCAAAGAATACATCTTATGTAAAAGATACTGATATAAATGGTTCGTTATTTAGTGTTGGAGCTATTGACGATAATATTCCGTCATATGATAGTTATGGAAGTGTTTCATATTCGGTCGCAGATGTAGCAGAAGGAAAGCTTGCTTATGCGATGAACAAGTACAATGGTTTTGGTAAAGCATGGTCTTATTGGGCGTTTGATGGTTCTTCTGTAATGCTTGCTGATAATGACAATGTAAGAACTTACAAGGTTACATACATGAACAGTGGAAATCCGCTTAAGACTGTATATAGTCTTAATACAGGACTTTACGAAGTTATGGATTCACCGGCAGATATTAATGGAAGTCTTTTTGCAGGATGGTTTACAGAGAATTTAGGTACTATTACAACAGTAACATCAGATGTATTAAACAACGCTGTAGATTTTACAGCCGGTGCTACAAGAGATTTGGTTCTTTATCCTGTATATCTTTCAACAGGCACTATAGAGGGTGACCCTGCTGACACATCAAACAGTGTGAACTACGATAATAGCGGTCTTTACCTTCAGGGTGCACAGATTAGAGAACCTAATGCATCAACCGGAGTATCCGCAGGTTTAAGATTTATTACAAGAATAAGTACATCACTTATTGATAATGTAGAAGCTCTTAATACGGCAAATGCTTCATTAAGACCGGATTCTAATGCTGATAAGGGAATCGGATTTGGTACGGTTGTTACAGCAAAGAACAATATACCGGCGGGTAATGGACTTGTAAAAGATGTGAATGCAACTTCAGTAATGAGAGGTATGTATGTTACTCCTGCAGTGATTGATTATAAAGTGTATAACGGATATGTTCTTTATACAGCGCTTGTAGTGGGTATTCCTTCATCACACTATTCAACTGATATTGCTGCAAGACCATATATTACTTACTGCGATGCGAATGGAGTAGAGAGAACATACTATTATACTGAAGCTCCGGCATCAAATGTAGTTAATGGTGCATACTTTACTTCTTACCAGAAGGTTTATGATTATCTTTATGCTGTAAACTAATATTTTATTATGTAGTAAATAAGTCAGCTTAATTATTAAGCAGATACTTTAGGTTATTCATCTAAGGTATCTGCTTTTGTATGCCCGCCATGGGCGGGCTCTTAAGGGTGAAAGTCCCTAATACGCCCAGATAACGGGAAGTATATAGCTGAACAGCAAGGGTGTTCATCGTGAGGTGGAATCTGAAAGAAGCTGTAGGCAAATCCTTGGTCCGACGGACAGAAATCACATATAAGGCTATTCTCCGAGAGATAAGCTTGCAAAACAAAGTGAAGTCTAATAGTTATCACATTTGTAGGAGCGTAGTAAATGTGGCGGATGTATGAGGAGAAAGAGCTCGCACCTTATGCGGGGAGGTCTCGCAGAGGTTCCATTTGCCTAGTAACAACGAACTGTGAGAAGTCAGCAGAGCCCATAGTAGTGAAGAAGTCTCTGTAATGGAGATGGAGCGAAGGGGTGAGCAATCAAGCAGTTGGAGTTTGTCTCGTATTGCAGAGAAGACA
>JAZULV010000021.1:0-2387 GCA_045603305.1 Lachnospiraceae bacterium
ATTCCTCTGGAAATTGCAACTTCAAATATCTTTATGGTAGATACAGACAAAGTTTCCGTAGTTTCTTCCAGCACAAAGCTTTCAAGATAAGAGCCTGCAATTCCGCTGTATAACATAAACTCCCTTTTCATGTCATATGCAGCCTCATTGTCTGCAGATGTATTTCCACTCTTTTCTGCAACACCATAGATATTTGCATCCACATCTATATATACGCTTCCCTCTGTGATTGCCACCGGTGCTCCAAACATACTAGATACCTGAGGCATATAACCGGTGACTGCTTCGCTTATCTGTCTTTCATAAGATACATCAAGCATAAATGAAAGTGCATCGTTTGCAATATCCTCCTGACAGAAATACAATGTTCCGATAGCTGAAAATAAGTTCTCCTTTTGCTTTGTCAGCATCACAGTTTCCTGCTTCTATCTCACTCTTAAGCTTCACTATTTGCTTAATAAGTCCGCTTCATTTATATTTTCCCAAGTAGTTCCTTGTCCTTTTTTAAAAATAACACACTCCAAATCCAGTGTGGATGCATAATTAAAGTTACTTTATCACATGCTTTTCCTCGAAAATTTGAACAGCACTTGAAGGCAACCATCCTTCATAGCCGTACTTATCTACTCGGTCAAGCTTTAATTTTTTCCCTATTCTACAATCATTTGTACCAATCAAGTATTCTCCATGTTTTTCCTTTATAATTGAAACTCTCTCCTCATACACATTTCCATAGGTTGTTATTTTGTATATTTCATCTAAATCTGATAAATTAACTATTTTGCTGAATACTCCTGTATTATACTTATCTTTAAAAGTATCATCAGTTTTTTGAGAATCTGATGTTATAATAATATAGTTACCATCAGAATCTTTTGAAAATTTGAATTCCTTTCCTTTATAATAAGCATATTTTCCATTCTTTATCATTTTACTACCTCTCTAAAATGTTCACCATCAAATATAGCTACGATAGAATCTTTTGAATCTATTACTTTATGCAATTCAGCACCTTCTATTGGTTCTAGATTCCCATCAATCGTCCATTCTGGGATAATTTCCCCATTCCTTGCACCCGTAAATCCATTACGAGTACATGGGACTGAATCTGTATTTGTTCCTCCAAATGCCTTTCCATATGGAATTTCTATCTGATCCACATCATATGTTTTGAATTTGATATATCCATATGCATTTCCATCTTCTGGATATGGTCTAATACCATTGTTCGTCGTATAGTCTAATCTCAAAGATTCCACAATGTTATCATATCCTGAAATATGGGAAACATCATCGTATCTCGCTATATATCCTCTGATAGAATTGTATCCATCCTCGCCGATATATTTTTCTATATCATCCAAAGGAATTGTCTTTTGAATCATTGTACTCTCATCAATTTCTGGTACCGCATCTCTAATATTTTTCATTTTCGCAATTTGGTCTGTCGATAGTTCGTCGACATTTGTAAGTCGAAGTGTATTAAATTCATTTAATGTAATACCTTCATTTGCTAATATGGATTGCAAATTATTTCTTGCAAATGCCGAACCGCCCCCAACAGTACCACTACCAGAACCGCCCAGCATCTCTGCGACCTCATCAACATTCTTTCCACTCCCAAGCAGCTCCAGTGCTTCATCTCCATATTTATTAATAAGCTCCAGTGCTTTTCTTCCGTCATTGAAATCAAGGCCTCCAAGGCCACCGCCTAATTTGTTACCATACTTTTCAGCAAGCTCTACTCCATTTTCTCCAAATTCGTAAAGGGTATCGGCTATGTCATCGCCATATGTATCTTTTAAGGCATCCCTTACCTCTTTAGAATCCCATGAGCCCCCACCAAAGTCCGGTTTTATGTCCGGATCAACATCAACCTTTGGTTTGTATTCAATCTTTGAAGTTCCTCCGTCAAGGCTTCCATAAAGACTTGTCAGGTAATTCGCACTTACTCCCCTCTTTTCAAGCCCCTTAATAACTCTCCTTGTTACCGAACTCATAAGAGGTTCCAGTGCCTTAGTGACACCTGCAAGTGTTACATTAAGATACAAATCAAGCATCATATACTCTCCGTATATCGCTTCACCTGACTTGCAGTATAAATAAAGTGTAAATCCACTGTCTATTACCGAAAGCATTGACACATAACATAAAATTACTGCCGCCCACACCACATACGGATTAAGTGCAACAGTTACAAACATCAGCATTGCAGCATGCAGATCCATAACTGCTATAATAAAGTTAAGTACCCCCACAACAATATAAAATGCAGTTGAGCCTCCGCACAAAGAACCGCTTATCATGTATGCCGCTGCTCCCGTCTCACTGTCAAGAGCCATATATCCGGTGCCTTTCCATCCATAGTAGCATATCTCTTTTTCAGG
>JAZULV010000022.1:0-6267 GCA_045603305.1 Lachnospiraceae bacterium
CATATAGAAGTGGTTAATGAAAATTTAGATATTAACAATACCATTCTACTAAATATATATTATCGTTATAGAATTGATGTTGATAATAATATAATTACCGATGAATCTTTAGAAGATTTTTCAGACGATAGACTTATAGAAACATACTTCATAATTGATGATGAAGGTATAGAAATAATGAAACAGTTAGCTGCACTTCACGCAGAAAATAAAGTCACTCAAACATATAACACTGCGTATAATTAAACAATATACAAGTCCCCAACCACTCTCTTTATAAATCATAGGTTGGGGGCTTTTATTGTCACTACATTTTTATAAAGCAGCTAACTGTTGACGTATCCCCCAAACCGTGGTATCTTGCATTTACGACTTACAATTGTCACTTAGAAAGGAGTCACCATGATTATCACCCCCTTAATAGAAAACACCACTATTGACGATACATTAATCGCAGAACACGGTCTCAGCCTCTACATAGAAACCTCAAACCACAAGATTCTCTTCGACATGGGACAGACCGATGCCTTTGCAGATAATGCCCTAAAGCTTGGTATTGATTTATCGGCGGTAGACATCGCAGTACTTTCCCATGGGCACTACGACCACGGTGGCGGACTAAAAACATTTCTTGAAATAAATCACAAAGCTCCGGTGTACCTAAGCCGCCATGCTTTTAAGCCTCATTATAACGGCTGCGAAAAACACATTGGTCTTGATGCATCTCTTGCTGAAAATAACCGGCTTATATTTACCGGCGATAACTTAAAAATTGATGAAGAACTTGAACTGTTTTCATGTAACGATAAACCGCGTCCTTATGATATGGGAAGCTTCGGACTGAACATGTTACAGGGAGACAAGCTTGTACCTGATGACTTTAGACACGAACAGTACTTACTCATTAAAGAAAAAGATAAAAAGGTGCTGATAAGCGGCTGCTCCCACAAGGGCATACTTAATATTGTGTCCTGGTTTTCGCCGGATGTGTTAATTGGCGGTTTCCATTTTGTGAAGCTTGACCCCGATGGCGAAGGTAATGAAGTATTATCCCTTGCTGCCGGGATGCTTAATCAATATCCAACTCAGTATTATACCTGCCACTGTACCGGTGTAAATCAGTATGAATTCTTAAAGAAAACCATGAACAAAAAACTACACTATCTATCCACAGGACAGACTATTGTAATATAATCTTTCAATACTTTACAAATATATTTTAAAGGAAACGTACACAATGAATAGTAAATTAAAAACCATTCTTACAATTTTTATTTCCTTCTTCAAAATTGGTGCATTTACTTTTGGTGGCGGATATGCCATGATACCTCTGATTCAGAAGGAAGTCGTAGACACACACAAGTGGATTACCGATGATGATATTCTTGAAATCGTCGCAATCGCGGAATCAACTCCGGGACCGATTGCCATAAATGCCGCTACCTTTGTAGGCTACCGCACCTGCGGCTTCTTCGGTGCCTTCGCTGCTACTACCGGTGTCGTACTGCCCTCTTTTATAATTATACTTATTATTTCCTCCATTCTCAGAGAATTTGAAAATATAAAAGCAGTTCAGTACGCCTTCAACGGCATCCGCGCCGGAGTTCTTGCATTAATTATCAAGGCCCTCTGGTCTATGTATAAGCAATGTCCTAAAAATGTTGTGGCATACATTGTGATGGCTGCAGCCTTTATGTTAACAGCCTTTTTGAACGTTAACGTACTCATAGTAATTATCTTCTGTGCAGTTTTCGGACTGATTACCTCTACTATTGCAACAAGGAGGAACAAGGCATGATTTATCTTGAATTATTCTGGACATTTTTCAAAATAGGTGTCTTCACCTTTGGCGGCGGATACGCTATGCTTCCGCTTATTCAGTCGGAGGTTATCGCCCATGGCTGGCTGGACAATGCATCTCTTGTTAACTTTATTGCAGTCAGTGAAAGTACTCCCGGACCATTTGCTGTCAACATATCTACTTATGTAGGTTCCCAGACAGCCGGCTTTTTCGGTGCAATCTGCGCTACTCTCGGTGTAGTACTCCCATCGTTCATTATAATTTTAATCGTTGCAAGGTGCTTTGCAAAATTTAAAAACAGCAAGATTGTAAGCGGCTGCATGACCGGACTTAAGCCGGCTGTAGTAGGACTAATCGGGGCAGCTCTCGTTTCAATCGCCGGCACAGTATTTATACCAAATGGTTTTAGTACAGATATTTTTACTGACACAACCTTTTATACATCACTTGTTATTTTCATAATAGCAATAGTGCTTGCCTTTAAGAAGCTGCATCCCATACTAATAATATGCCTTTCGGCAGTGCTGGGGATTGTGTCCGGATATATTTTTATGTAAATATTAGACTTAACCGAGAAATAAGAATAATAGAAAATTTTTCGTGTATACTTGAAACTGTCTGACGCATATGATATAGTATGTGTAGATATAAATGATAGTTGTGATTCCATGCTAGTCACAAAACGAACCCCCAAAGAGGTGTCGACTCTTTGGGGGTTCTTACCATTCACAGCAGGTTATACTGAGGCCGGTTACCGATTATTCTTCTCCATCCAGCCATTTGCAAATGTAATACGCTATTACACTTGCCACCATAGAGAACATAAATGATAGTAATATATCCATGCCAGCACACCCCCTCCCTGTACCAGTATAGGGGCGGTAACAATTTTATTATATCACTTTTGTATCACAATTGATACAGCAACCTTTTACATAAAATAACAATTTTTCGTAAATTATCCTGTAAATCAGCTATCTAAACACTGTTTTTTCAAATCAATTATACAAATAACGCTCTTCTATTTTACCCTCACTGAAAGCATATACATCCCCACAGCCCCTACAATAAACGCTACCGCACATACAACCGGATAGTTTATCGGTGGCAGAGGTATGAGACATATAACCGAACCGGCAACAAAGCCTGTTATCACAAGATATGTCTCTGTCGAATATTTCTTAAATAGTTTCTCAAGCATCCCTGATGTAAGAAATATTCCTGCAATCACTCCAAAGGCAAGCGGCAGTAGTTGAATTATTTTTAAAGCATACACCTTCTCCAGAACCATATTATACAATCCCAGTATATAAAGTATGTGAGTTACACTTATTCCCGGCAGTATCAGGGCTATTGCCACGATAAAACCGCTTACTGCCTGAAGCAGCATATATCCTGCCCCATCTCCGGCAACGATTATATCCTTAGGCAGCACGGAAAGTCCTATGACTATAATAATTCCTCCGTTCAGACACAACACATGCTTCAGTCTGATTTTCTCCACCTCTGCTTTATTAATCAGTAGTGGTACTCCACCTGCTACAATTCCACAAAAGAAGAATCGTACTATATCTCCTGTCTGCTCACCTTCAAGCAAATAAGAAATTATTCCGGCAAACACAAAGAAGCCAATTCCTGCTCCTATAACAAATTCGATTAAAAACAAAACATTCTTTACCGGCTCTTTTCTAATCCCGTTTACTGCATGAATCAAATCCTCATATATTCCGACAATCACCGCCATAGTGCCACCGGACACCCCCGGTACTGTCATAGTCGAGCCTACCCACAGTCCCTTTAAAACAACTAATAAGCTTTTCAAATCTCCTCCTGATAAATTACTTTCAAGCTATTAATAAATTATGCTTTTTGCTATCCTATTATTATTTGCTTAATCATAAAAAACAAATCATCAACACTATCACCAATGCAGTTACGCATTATTTGTGCATAGCAAACAACCAATCTACACTAATCTGATTTAGCGAACAAATTTTTTAAAAAATGTACAATATCTATTGACATTCCCCTTTGTGGAAGGTTTATACTATAGTCGAAAGGTAGGTGAAGCCCGTGAAAATCAACGAAGTGGAAGCTCTTGCCGGTATAACTAAAAAGAACATTCGCTTTTATGAAGAACAGGGACTTCTTTCTCCCAAGCGCAACTCTGATAATGGTTATCGTGACTATGGTGATACCGAAGTCCGGATTCTGCTCAAGATAAAACTACTAAGAAAGCTTGGTGTCCCTATCGAGGAAATTCGTCATATGCTTAATGGGACACATACCGTTTGTGATGGTATGCGCCGCCATTTAATCAGCCTAGAGCGTGAACAACGAAATCTTGAACAGTCTATTATCCTGTGTAAGGAGCTTCAGAGAAATGATATTCCTATAACAGAGATAGATGCAGAATATATGCTTTCCAAAATGGAAGATATGGAGAAGGGTGGTACCTCATTCCAGAACAAGCACAATGAGGATTTCCGCACTAGATATGTGGCTCCAGTAATTATTACAGTTGTGGTTGTTGCGTTAATGATTGCCATGAGTGCACTTTTATTATGGTTGTATCATATTGCTCCAAAGGATGCACCGCCGGTTTGGTTTTTATGGTTAATCATAGGTATATTTGCTGCTGTGGGTGGCGGGGTTATACTTGCATTAACGCAACGCATTCGTGAAATTGTGAAAGGAGAGATTGATGATGCGAGACACTACTAAGAAGAAAATAGTACCTGTTATATGTGCTGCAATAATTATCGCTGCACTTGGAATCTTTTTAGCAACTATTATTTTCCCACTGTTAGGAGAAGTTTACGGAGAACTGATTGTAATTGGTATATTAATTATCTACGGACTTGGTATACTTGCAGTGATTGCAGGAGTTATTATCGCACTATGCCAACGCCTTAAAGAAATCGAAAGTGGGGAAGAAGAAGATGCAAAAAAATATTAACGAAGAAGCTCAGAAAAAGCGCCGGAAGGATGCTGTATGGAGTGCAGCCATATCAACTGTGTATTTACTTGTTTCTGCGACAATAATACTTGTTCTGCGCTGGTATTACCAAATAGATAACTTTTTTGGTGCAATACTTTTTATATTAGCTTTGCTGGAACTAGGGATGATTATCCCTATCTGGATATTATTAAAAACAAGACTAAAAGAAATTGAAGGAGGAGAGGAAGATGCTGCTACTCAATATTGATTACGTTCCTGGAAAAGAATTTGACGCTTTAG
The DNA here is from genome assembly GCA_045603305.1 of Lachnospiraceae bacterium. Classification (GTDB taxonomy): domain Bacteria; phylum Bacillota; class Clostridia; order Lachnospirales; family Lachnospiraceae; genus JAFRXK01. Next base: position 5,043 of record JAZULV010000022.1, read on the forward strand.
GAATAGTAAAAGGAACTGTTGTACAGTCTAAAAACTTTGGTAAAGATTTTATGGCAGGTATGAAGACACTTGTAGGTGGTGAAATTAAAGGTTACACCGATATGCTTATCGAAGCCCGCCAGATTGCTACAAAGCGAATGGTAGACGAAGCCACAGCCCTTGGTGCAGACGCCGTGATAAACATCCGCTTTGGTTCATCTGCAGTTATGAGCGGTGCCGCAGAAGTTATCGCTTATGGCACTGCAGTAAAGCTTAAATAGTTTAACGCTACAAACAAATATCCTGTAACTTCACAGCTTTATGCCGCCGGTTACAGGATATTTTAGTTGTAAAAAAACTCTCAACTTCTATAATCTCTATTATATACAAATTATTTGTATTTTCTTATTATCTTTTCCAGTCAATCCATTCCGGCTCATTTCCTATGAAAGTAGCAATGTCAGCTCCATTATCTTCTGTAAAACGTCCCGCTTCAACAGGCTGTCCGTCAGCAGTATAAGTATAGAATATGGTTTCATCACCATCATAATTCTGACCATCCCAAACCATTCCATTATCATACACACCAAATCCGATGTGCATTGAATGTGACTCAAATACATCAAAACAAACCAGTTCATTATGATATATTCCTAATATATACATCAATTCACTTGTAGATGAACTTAACTTGAAAATAAGCTCTGACATTTCATCTCCATTTACATCCACAAAAGCATATTTTTTCTGTGCATCTTTAAACTCTGATTCATATTTTTCATCATCCATAACTGTTAACTGCATACCTTCAACAAATGGATTTGGTACGCTGATTTCATTATTTAGGAAAGCTTCATACAGTAAATCCCTATTAGATTGCTCCGTATCTGTTACATCATTCTCCTTAGTAACCGCTTCTGTCTCAGGCTGTTCCTGAGTTTCAAAGTCACTCTCTCCCTCTGTCTCAGGCTGCTCGTTACTTATCTGCTGACCTTCTGTATCAGTCTGGTCCTTATCATTCTTTCCGGTAAAAGTACAGGCAGTAATAACACAAAGTACGAGTGCCAGCACTACAGCTGTTATCTTCTTCATACTTGGTTTATACACTAACATATTAATCCTCTCCTTTAAATCCTCTTTATTTGACGCAGCGGAAAAGCTCAATATATATGCATTTCTACGCTTTATCTGGGATAATTCCAACAACGCCTTTCCATATTCTACTCGTGCAGAGTCTCCAAGCCTG
>JAZULV010000023.1:0-40202 GCA_045603305.1 Lachnospiraceae bacterium
AACTGTATTCGTATTGAAGGTCTCCAAGTTCAATTCGTCCTTTAAGATATTCCCGATCCTTAACAAATTTTTAAAAGCAATCATACACCTCCCTTTGTTTTGCGACCCCACAAAATAAAATCCCATCATTTAAACGACTTATTTTTTTCTCATCCATTCGTTTTCTCCATCACACCTTTGTTCTAAACTTTCGATAAATATATAATCCTTTAATCAGTACTTGATGCAGCTGCCAACATAATAGCCACATCTTCCTCTAAATCTAAATGATGCATTTTCCTATGACAATTTGGACAAAGGCCAACAACATTCTCAATTGAATCAGCCCCTCCATCAGCAAGTCTAATAATATGATGTGTTTCAAGATACGGCCTACCATTCTTATCTTTAAAAGGAGCTGGATTACCACACAATTGACAAAAGCCTTTTGCTCGACGTTTAGCATATTCACTTACATGCCTATCTCTATTATATGAATTAACCATCTGACTTTTAATTTGACTAGCTCCTGAATGCTTTTTTGCCATTTCTTGCAACTTCATCTCGGATGCATAATGTTTATATATTTTCTCTAACTCTTCGCAATATATGATAATCATTGCATCTCCGTTAGTTCTATACCTATATACATCATCTAAAAACTCCATTCTAATCGTTGATGGATAAGCAAATTCTTCTATCAATTGATAAAACATTGAATAAATTGATTCTTGATCACCGTATGGCATAGCAGTGCAGATAACACTTCCATCTCGTCGTTTCCACAATGCGCCATGATCTAGCAGTGACAGATAATATTCTGCTAATTGATTTGACTGCTCATCATTCTCAATACTATTACCTCTGCCGTAGCCACGTGCTCTTTCTGACGCACCATTTTGAAGCAATCTCAAAAAGTATGACGCACTTATTGTTTGTGGTTGCGACATCGTAACGCCAACTATATTAAAATCATCAACAAACTTATAAAATTTGTCTTCATTTACTATATGTCCAAATTTATCCATCGCTTTTTCTTTGGGTATGTTTTCAAATTCCATTCTTATTCTCTCCTTTCTATTTTATGCACCCTCTACATACTACATCTAACTATTTTGTATATATATTTCTTCTCCTGATCGGAAATTCTCAAGAAAAAGTGAATTCATTTCACATGGTTTCCACAACATTTCAATAATGCAACACTCACCATATCCGCAAAGCATGTTATATTAATACTTTGATATTTTCATTATATCAAATGTCATTAACTCAAGAAATAGGTTTGCTGATAAGTATGATCTCTGTACCGAAAAAGATTGCTCATTTCTTTTTATTTGAATCATTCAGAAAAAGGAATTTGCAGAACTAGCAAATTCCTCTACATTTTTACAAGCCACGTCACAACCCCAAATCACATAAAATTTGGCTTAAATTTGGTATAAAAAACCTCACTCAAACTCCCACAACCCTTGATTTTCCTACATTTTTTCAGAAAAGCAACTTCTTGCCGTGATATATATCGTTTTTTATCACTTTATCTTCCTCTCCTTATCATTTCCTGAACCCTAAAATATCAAGTGTTTAATGGTATTAAGCTAATGCAGACTAAACAGAAGTTAAGCAACTAACGATTACACCGCGACTGTTACCTGGACACAAACTGTTCCGCTTTCAGCACCCATTCTGCTCTTATCTCCCACATGGTTGCTTGCGTAGATAACTCATTATGTATTTCTTCGTCAAATGTACAATTGATATCAAATATATTTTCCCAGCTCTCTCTCAATATATTCTTTATTTTCAGCAATGGAAAAAATCCAATTCCCCCCTCTTCTTTCTTAAAAAAAGATTCAACCATTTCTCTTCACCTCGTCCGGGTCTTACATCTGGTGTAATCCAGGCCTCCTCTGCCGCAAAGCCTTCTACCTTTTGTAGCAGCTTCACCATACGCTCTTCGTTCATATCAATAAAGTATCTGCCATTTCTTATGCCCTCAAACTCACCATATTTGAATGAGGTATAAACCAGTCCATTGTCCTTGAGTGCCGCTAACATTTTCTTCATCACATCCACCAGCTCATTATAGGAAAGATGTAATATAGAAGAACACGCCCAGATAGCATCATACTTCGCCTTCTCCTTAAGGTCTTGAAAAAACATCTTCTTTACTTCAATCCCCGCATATTCACCGGCAATCCTGCACAGTTCTTCAGAACCGTCAATCGCTTCCACAGAATATCCTTTTTCAAGGAAGTATTTTGTATCACGACCCGAACCGCAACCAAAATCTAAGATAAGCGCACCTTCGTTAAGCTTGTCTAAAAACTTGTTTTGAGTATATGAAAAATCTACATTTACAGTACCTTCTGTAAATTCCCTTGCATTTGTATTGTAATAAAGTAGTGTTTGATCTGAATTCATTTACTGCTCCATATAGCTTCACCGTCACAAAATCCTAATATTTGTATCCTACAGTCTCAATTATACCAAAAAACATTTCTATATACTATCCTTTTTGTTCAAACACAAACTCTTATTATCTTAAACAATCTCTTCCGGAGCTGCCGCAACCAGTTCGCACAACACTCCCTTAGGCAGCACATACTTCACAACGCCCTTTGCTGTGTCACCGATACGGTCGTACAATCTTCCTGCACTCATGCTTTCACCCTGCACGGTATATGGACTGTTAGCCACATAACCCACAAGTCCCAAACCTTCCATTTCGACTTTAATTGCTTCTTTATCACATTCATTGTCAGGTTCCTTTACCAGTTTCACTTCCATCCCCGGTTCAAAATATTCCTGACCAAAATAATGTCTTGTTCCCGCAATTGTAAAATAAATTTTCTTCATAACATCTCACTCCTTATCCTATTTGTGCCATCATTGCTGCAAAATCAAACATCTCACCAAGAGTACTACTGATCCTCTTCGGTCTAAGTGATTCCATAACTGTTTTCAATACAACGCTACATTTGTCTTCGTCGCGTACAATTGCAAAGAGCTTCGCCGTATTCTTTGCATCACATAATGCATCATGCATTTGTCCTTCAAATTCAATTCCTGCATAATTCATCGCTCTTTCCAGAGATACAATTCGTTCTAAACCAAGCTTATCTATATATTCTTTCTGGAAATCAAACCAGTGCTTAAGAGGTGTCTTCATTTCCTCGCTAGCATAGTTCTTCAACTCCATTTCTGAGACCAGCTGATTATAGTCATTTTGGCTCCAGGCATATATTTCATACTCATCTCCATAGGATTCACACCAGCTTACAAATAATTCATAGGCTGTGGTAAATGTAGGTGCACCTGACACCATCTGAGTACTGATGCCGGTAAGAGTTTCATACATCTTATAAATTTCATCATTGTACTGTGGCTTAACCAATGTCTTGAACTCGCCCAGAACAAGAAAGCTCTCATCCATAATAACTGCACCTATTTCAATGATTTCCATAGGACAAACTTTGCGTTCAGCCTTATGTTCATTCGCTACCGCATTCATTTCAAAATCAACTATTATGTAATTCATGGCATTGTCCTCCCCGTTTCCTAAACCGATTATTCATCGCCCGGTTGAACTTCTGTTTGTTTTGTACGCTCTAATAGTAAATCATCACGTGTCCATTATTTAACTCAGTACAAACGTTCGTATTTTGTGTTTGTTTCATTATATATATTCTTTTTTAACAATATTTTATTTCCATGCTCTATATACAACTAAAACAAGCTCAGACTATAAAGATTTCTCCTTATAATCTGAGCCCATTAGTACAAAAGACAACCTTGCATGACTACATTCTTCAGTAAACTTTTTTATTCTTCTATCACTTCACATTCACTTAAATCTTCCCAATCACCAAAATTACCAAGTCGCCTCAAGTAATCATGTCCGCCATCAACTGCTACCGTACCACATTTGCAGAATTTGAAATCATGGACTATACACTTTCGATAATATCTCCACACTTATTACACTTGATTTTATTAACTAATATTTTATTCATATATCCTTCATTCTCCATATAACTCAAATAAATCAACTTTCTTATTGCCAAACACATTGACATTTCCCTTTTTATGTACTACTATAATCTCAAGAAATGGGTTTTATGCTGAGTAAGGTCTCACGACTGGAAAAGGTTGCTCGTTTCTTTTTTTATATTCACAATGTCATACAAATACATTTTTCCATCTTGTTCATGTCTTACGACCATTATCACATGGAATACGTTATATCCTGCCAGCTGTCCATTATCATCGCATACGGGCAATGCAAATCTAGAGTCATATCTATACCATCCAAATTTAGCATCTTTGCTGTGTTTTTCTTTTCTATTCTCCCTGTATTCTTTCCCTGATGCAATCTCAATCATTTCAGGCACTCTTTGCGCTGCGTTAGCCTTTGCTTTCGCATTTGCACCCTTAAGAGATGTTGTGTGCTCAGAATGTGCATACTCATCCGGAAAGTCTGTACCTATATAAATCATATCGTTTGCGTCCTCAATAACGTATGATTCACCTACAAACTGCTTCAAATACATTTCTACGTCCGCCCATTCTATGGAACGTTTCCCCTTGAATAACACATCGTGAATAAATACAATCTTGTTTCCATCCAGATCTTCTAATACGTTCACTTTTCTTTGCATAAAATTATCCTCCTATCATAGTCCCTGTCCGGGCTTATAATAAGAGGATAGCACTTGTCAATAGTTTTTTCATTGGACGGTTAGTCCAAAGTCACCTATGCCACTGACCGATATATTTTCCTGTAATATTCCAAGAAATGTTTCTGCGTAACTTGCGAACAATTTCTTTCCGCATCATATATCATTGGAACTGTATTTTTCTTTACTAACAAATTCTCCATATGTACACTTAACAATTCACTTAGCATTAACAGATGATCGACTGATGGTAATATCAATCCTTTGTACCAACGGTAAATCGGCTGAACGCATGATAAATGCAGATAATCCTGGAGCATGCGAGGAGTATAACCCGCTGACTCAATTGCACGCTTTAATCTTTTTCCTGTTTGTTGCATATCTATATTAGGGTATGTTTGCTTTCGACTCATCAAGGCTCCTTTCTACGGTCTACTTTTGCGACACTATTTTACTTGTCACATAAAATTTTTCCATTATTAAATATATATCATTGCCTAAACATTATTAATTATCATTTATGCTATTCATCACTCTATAACCTCACCATTCACAATCGTCTCCAAATTTTTCACAAGAAATTCCTGTGCATTGCGATTATAAATAACAGCTAAATATGTACTATTTGAATATGTTCTTAACTCAGTATAAATACCCAGAGCTTTACCTTTTTCAGTTGGAACTGTAGTAACTTTTCCCGTCTCCTGACGATACTCTTCAGTAAGATAATCCGCATTTTTTAACCATGTAGTTATTGTCTGAATAGAAATTTTCTTTATGTTTTTGTCACTTGCTGGCAAATGAATCTGCCTCAACAAATGCACAATAGATTTATCCTCTTCATAACGAAATTCTTTAAGAATCTCAAATGGAAATGCTTCTTTCTTTGTCTTTTCTCTTTTGCTACCGATTAATCCATTATTACGCTTAACTTCTTTTAATACCTCTTTAACAAAAAACATACATCTAATCACATTGGGATTGTTTAATACAGAATCATCATCAGCCGGAATATTATTCACAGGGTTATACCCTTCTGACATTCTCTGCACATACTCTATTGCAACATCTAATTTTCTCAAATCTACACTTTCCATAATATTTACCTCTCCCCTAGATATTTTTTTAATTATGTCATATCTCTGTATAATGCGTGCTTTCATAAGCAAAAAGTTTATCATCTTACTCGTATCTATAATCCACCCCGGCTCTTCTGGCCTGGCTCATCTGGTCCTTCCTGTCAATATTATAAACCTTATCACCTTTCTTAAACCTCGCCCCTGTCTGCTTAAAGTAAAATGGCACATCATATTTTACACACTGGTTCATGGTATTTATAATCCAGCCGAAGTCACATACCCTTGCATCTTCACCGGACTCGCCTCCGCAGGTGACGCTCTCAATAAGTCCTGTCGCAAGATACTCCTCAATATCAACCGCCATAAGCATCGGCTCATGTATAATCTGACGATGCTTAATCGGAAGATTAATAAATATCGGCAGTCGGAAATTCGCAGTGTTCTGATTTTCACAGGTGCAGCAGATAGTTACATTATCGTAGCCCTCGCCCCAGTCAGCCGGAATACACTCCCTAAAGCGGTGTATTCTTTTTGTAATGATAAAGAACCTCAAATCCGAACGCTCCTTAATCATCTCCCACACCTGTGGCCGCCACTCATCTGCCTGCTCCAAAAAGAAGTCGGAAGTCATGCAGGCGTACACATAGTCCCCGTCATCCTGCATTTTGTATTCACCCTTGCGATTCTTCTTTATCGGTGCATCAAAGGCCGCAGTTTTAGACACAACAGAAGCATCCTTGCCAAACTCCGCATCTCGCCTGTATACATAACAATTCTCACAGCCGGGACTTATTTTCCTACAGCCGTGCCACGGATTCCATACAGCCATTTTCGCACCTCCTCGAAACTATAATTTAAAACAACTTTAGCCTACGGCCTGACAACACTTAATACATCTATAACAAATATTCTATGCAAATATCTCTGTATACTTAACATGTCCTAAGCACCACAAAACACTATATTACTCATACTGCTTAAGCATACTCTTTGCAGTCTCCTTGAGCTTGTCCACCACACCGGCAGGCGACAATATTTTCACGCTGCCCTGCAGACCAAATACCCACGCCAAGAACTGCTGGCTCACGATTACATCTACACTCACAGTAAAATGATTCTCGTCTGACTTTACCGCTATAATATCCTGCCCAAACTGGTCCATTACTACACCAATTATGTTGTTGCTGCACTCTAACTTTACCACTTCACGCTCGCCGCCGAACATGCCGAAAGTCTGCTTTGAGTACGCAGTAATATCAAAATCCACAAACTCCTGCTTGCCTTCGCGCGCCTCGTCAAGGGTAGTAGTCTTTTTCATTTTGTCTACGCGGTAATGCTTGATACTATTGGCCTCGCTGTCATAGCCTATCAGATAATAATTTTCATCATTCCAGGTAAGCGCCCACGGACTGATAACATAGGTTTTTCCATTCTTCTTTTCAACCAGCTTCTTGTCCACCGTCCACTCGTAATATTTAAAACTAATCTTCTTATTACTGTTTATCGCCTCATGAATAGTGTCAACATTGTAATAAATATTCTCATTGGTGGTCTTAACTCTTCCCCTTACATAAACCTGACGCCTAAGTTCATTGGATTCGTACTGGCTTGAAAATGTCGCAAGCTTCTTTATAAGCTCATTGGACTTCTTCTCGGAAATAAACTTAGATGCCTGAACCGAGTCCACCAGAAGCTTAAGCTCCGGAAGTTCAAAAGGTCTGGATATCAAATGATAACCGGACTTATTACCACACTGAATCTTCTCAATTTCAAGTCCAAAATCCTCTAATGCCTCCATATCACTGTATATTGACTTTCTTTCAGCACTTATACCGTAACTATTTAGTGCCTCAATGATTTCATTAGTTGTAATGTAATGCCTGTCGTCTGTTCTTTCTCTCAGAAGCTTCTCAATGTATAACAGCTTCATCTTTTGTTTTTCTGACCTTGCCATAATAGCTCCCCCGTTTCTTTTGTACGTACAAATCCTCTAACATAATTTTACCATATAATTGTAAATCAATCTACTATAAATCACCTGCTGTTTATCCACAAAACCTCTTCTTTTGCTCTGTATTTTCAACAGTTAATATACGTTTTAACCTTCAACAGCTTGTCTTTCTGTACTCTAAAATTATAAATTAAAGACAGCCCCCTTAAGGACTGCCTTACCCTGTATCTGCACATATTTATATTTCTCCTCTATACACTTCCTCCACCGGACCACGCATTATCAAATGTCCCGTAGCAGTATTAAAACTTAACACAAGCTCGCCGCCCGGCAAAATAACCTTTACCGAATTCATTATCATTCCGGCAGCAATCGCCGCACTGCAGGCTGCACAAGCTCCGGTGCCGCAGGCAAGGGTCTCGCCGGCCCCCCGTTCCCACACCTTAATCTCAATTACACCGCTGTCTTTTACTTTTACAAATTCCACATTGGTCCTATCCGGATAAACCTCGTGGTTTTCAATCAGCCCTCCGAATCTCTTTATATCTACAACATCCAGGTCATCGCAAAATATAACTGCATGAGGATTTCCTACAGACACATTTATCACTCTAAACTCCCTATTATCTATAACCAGAGTTCTTTCAAGACCCGCTTCAAAATAACCTGAATCTCCCGAAGCATTAACATCAAAAGACGTACCATCACTACATCCTCTGTAATTACGGTACGCCCTGTTTCTTCTTGTATATCTTAAATAATTTAATAAAGGAATCTCTCCCCGGTCAGTACATATCTTGGGTACACCCATGTCGACGGTTACCTCCGATACTCTTCCCCCTGTAATATTAAGCTGCAATCTGCGTATTCCTGAGTCGGTCTCCACCAATATATTTCTTCTGCCCTTTATCAGCCCATTGTCATATACAAACTTTGCAAGGCAGCGTATGCCATTGCCGCACATCGCCCCTCGTGAACCGTCAGGATTGTACATCTCCATATAAAAATCAGCCTTTTTCGATGGCCTGACTAATATAAGCCCGTCTGCTCCTACTCCAAAATGTCTCCTGCAAATGCTGCAGGCCGTTTTCCCAGGTTCCAAAACCTCTTCTTCAAAACAGTTTACACAGACATAGTCATTTCCCAGACCATGCAATTTCGTAAACTTCAAGGAGCCACATCCTTTAACCATTTTTATTATTATATGCCAAAATAAATAAATGGGTCAAAAACTTTACTTTTAAGACACATATTCCTTAAGGAATTTATATAACACTTCCATCTCTTCATCAGTTCCTATGGTTATTCTCAGATAATTGTCTATTCCCGGCTTCGCAAAATATCTTACATAAATATTTGCCTTCTTTAACGCTTCAAATAACTCCTTGGCACTATATTTAGGATGGGTTGCAAATACAAAGTTTGTAGATGACTTAGGGAATACAAAGCCAAGCTCACTTATCTTCTCGCAGAAGCTCTCCCTTGTAGAAATTATTTTATTCACCGTATTCTCGAAATATTCTCTGTCCTTTACAGCCTCGCTGCCGAGTACAATTGAAGGATAGTTCATTGTATAAGAATTGATGGAATACTTCACATCATTCATAGCCTTAATTAATTCCCTGCTACCGATAGCATAGCCTATTCTCATACCGGCCATGGAGCGTGACTTAGAAAATGTCTGAACTACCAGGAGATTCTCGTACTTTTCCAGAAGCTTAATCGCTGATTCGCCACCAAAATCTATGTACGCCTCATCTACAATCACTATAACATCCTGATTTGCCTTTACAATATCCTCAACTGCTTCAAGTGGCAGGTAAATAGAAGTCGGAGCGTTTGGATTAGGGAATATCACGCCGCCGTTAGGCTTCGCATAATCATAAGGATTAATCTTAAACTCCTCATCTAACGCAACTTCTTCATAAGGTATTCTGTGCACATTTGCCCACACATTATAGAATGAATAGGTTATGTCAGGGAACAGTATCGGCTTGTCCGAATTAAAAAATGTCATAAATGCCAAAGATATAACATCATCTGAACCTACACCTACAAATACCTGCTCCCTGCCTACTCCATGAAAATCTGCAATTGCATTAACAAGGTCTGCTGATGTCGGGTCAGAATAAAGCTTGAACTTCTCCACATCAATATTCTCCAACGCCTTCACAACTCCCGGTGCCGGCGGATAAGGGTTCTCATTTGTATTAAGCTTTATTATGTCAGCCTGCTTTGGCTGCTCGCCCGGAACATAAGGCTCAACTCTTCTGATGTTTTTCTCCCACGCTCTCATATATATCCTCCCATTCTCACAATCAACTAAAATCAGAAAATCAATTATATTTAAAATACTATAACACTTTATATTTTATTTGCAATCTGCTACTTATTTTATAATAAGCCCTTCATATTTACAATACCCTGGTATTTATGTTGCTTAAATCATTTACCATTGTGTTTATCAGCAGACTTAAGACGCTTTTTCTTATTTGCTCTTCTTATTAATACTATGAGAAGAACAGCACCAAAAAGCACTCCCACAAAAGCTCCTGCCGAGTCTATACATACATCCTTTACCTGCGGCCCTCTGCCGCCAACAAAGCCTTGATGAAACTCATCACTTGCTGCATACAAAGTTGCAAACAGCCACGAAATTATAAATCTTGCTTTAGTTTTCAAAATATACATCTGCACTACCAGATATACCAGAAAACCCAGTATTGCATACTCGGTAAAATGTGCACCCTTTCTGATTATTAATTCTACAGTATGCTTTATATCTTCCTGCTCTGCCGGTGTCTTATCTTCATAATCCGGAACAAATATCTTTATCACAAAGTCTGCTACCGGACTGCTCATACTTGCTGACTCTTCACCGGTCTGGGCTGACATAAAAAATATAAAGCCCATCCAGAATATTAACAAACTCCAGAATATTACCTTTGTAAACTTACCTTTTACCTGTATTACTTCTTTCACTATTTCCTCCTGCAGACTATGTGCAAAGCAATCTATCTATTAAAGACAACTAATTATATACTTTATATTTTCAGCATTTCCATACTATTATACTAAAAGACCGGAAAATCACAACTACTGATTTTCCGGCCCTGATATTTGTTACTTTATAAAAAAATATATTGCAATTAATTAAATCACATGACCCTTCTGCTTCATAACCTCGATAGCCTGGTTAACATACTTCTCGCAAAGCTCATCTGTCTTAGCCTCAACCATAACTCGGATAAGTGGCTCTGTACCACTCTTTCTAACAAGAATTCTTCCGTCATCACCGAGTTCCTCTTCGATAGCCTTAACACATGCCTTTACATCCTCATCTTCAAGGGTTCCTTCCTTGCTGTCTACTCTTACGTTCTTAAGAAGCTGTGGGAAGATATCTACCGGTCCGGCAAGCTTAGCAAGAGACATCTTCTTCTCAAGTATTACTTCCATAATCTTAAGGGATGTAAGAATACCGTCACCTGTTGATGCATGCTTGCTGAAAATAATATGTCCGGACTGCTCTCCACCAAGGAAATGTCCGTTTGTAACCATGTTCTCGTATACATACTTGTCGCCTACTGCAGTCTTCTCATAGTTAATACCAGCAATATCGAAAGCCTTGTATAAACCGATATTTGACATAACAGTAGTAACTACAGTGTTGGTATCGAGCATACCTCTTTCCTTCATGTAGAGACCACAGATATATAAAATCAAATCGCCATCTACAACTTCACCATTCTCATCAACAGCAATACATCTGTCAGCATCTCCATCATAAGCAAAACCTACATCAAGCTTATTCTCCTTAACAAAGCTCTGAAGCACTTCGATGTGTGTAGAACCACAGTTGGTGTTAATATTAGTACCATCCGGCTCGTTATTGATTACATATGTCTTAGCACCAAGAGCATCGAATACATTCTTTGCAATACTCCAAGCACTACCATTTGAACAGTCAAGACCGACTCTCATGCCTTTAAATGAACGGGTTGCAAGAGAAATAAGATAACCTACATATCTGTTTCTTCCTGCTGAATAATCGGTTGTACGTCCTATATGCTCCTTAGTAGCAAATGGAATCTCACCCATCTCGCCGTCTATATAAGCTTCAATCTTCTCAATAACAGACTCTTCAAGCTTCTCTCCCTTGCCGTTGAGAATCTTAATACCATTATCATAAAATGGGTTATGACTTGCAGAAATCATGATACCACAATCGAAATCCTCTGTCCTTACAACATAAGATACGCTCGGTGTAGTAGTTACATGAAGAAGGTAGGCATCTGCTCCTGATGCAGTAATACCTGCTGCCAGTGAATACTCGAACATATAACTGCTTCTTCTTGTGTCCTTACCAATAACAACTTTACAACGGCTGTCTTTATTCTGCGCATAATACCAACCGATAAATCTTCCAACCTTGTAAGCATGCTCTACTGTAAGAACTACGTTGGCTTCGCCTCTAAAACCATCTGTGCCAAAATATTTTCCCATAAGTCACTCCCCTTAAATAATTTTTTTATTTATATTATTCCATGATATACGATTTTGCAAGTAAATATTTTCTTACAAAACGATTCAAATAAATAAAATTTCAGAACCCTAGGACACAGACCGCCTCATACGAGTCATACGAGTCTATTTGCTGCTTCGCAGCTTATGTTTGTGACTTAGAATACTTACTCCCCCTTGAATTTATAAAAACAGAACACTGAAAGTAAACTTTCACGGTTCTGTTTTTTATAAATTCTAAGAGTTCTGAACTGTTATGAAAATTACTCTTTAATTTCCTCAAGGTATCTTGCAAGGGCATCCTGCCATGATGGAAGACGGTTGAAACCATTCTCCTCAAGTTTGTCCTTGCAGATTCTGCTGTTCATAGGTCTCTTCGCCTGAGTTGGATACATCTTAAGATACTCCTCTGTAGATACAGGAGTAACCTCAACATCCATACCTGCCTGCTTGAATATCTCGCAGGCAAACTCATACCAGCTGCAAAGACCTTCATTAGTTGCGTGATATCTGCCATACTTCTCTGTAAGAACCATATCAACAAGAAGAACTGCTAAATCATAAGTATATGTTGGTGAACCAATCTGATCATCAACTACACTAACCTTGCCATTAGCCCCTCCAACTCTTAACATAGTCTTAATGAAGTTCTTGCCATTCACACCAAATACCCATGCAATTCTAACGATAAAATACTTATCAAGGTTGTTCTCTACTGCAAGCTCACCCTCGTACTTTGTCTGACCGTAAACATTGAGAGGATTTCTCTTATCGTCCGGCTGCCAAGGTCTTGTACCCTGTCCGTCAAATACATAGTCTGTGCTGATATAAATCATCTTGATATCGAGCTTCTTACATACCTTTGCAATATTCTCTGTTCCTTCTGCATTAACCTTACGACATAACTCTACATTATTCTCAGCAGCATCAACTGCAGTATACGCTGCACAGTGAATAACTGCATCAACATTCGCCTCTGTGATAACCTTATCAACTGACTCAGCATCTGTGATATCCATTTCTTCAATATCTACTCCAACGCCTTCGATGCCGCGCTTTGCCAACTCGTTCATAACGTCATAACCTAACTGTCCCTTAACACCTGTAACAAGTACTCTCATGGGTTACCTCCTTAAAATATACCAAGGAACTATTGCTGTTATACAACAATAGTTCCTCTGTCTTATATAAACTATTCACTAAATCCGCCTATGCAGTCTGAATCTTAAAGCTTGTTTCCATACATCTTGTCGAAATAGTTATTGTACTCTCCGCTTAAGATGTTCTTCCACCAATCTTCATTCTCAAGGTACCACTTAATAGTATCCTGGATACCTGTATCAAAGTTATGCTTTGGTTTCCATCCAAGCTCTGTCTCAAGCTTAGTTGGGTCAATAGCGTATCTTCTGTCATGTCCAAGTCTGTCAGCCACGAAATGAATAAGTGACTCCGGCTTGTCAAGAGCCTTAAGAATAGTCTTAACTACCTCAAGGTTTGTTCTCTCGTTGTGTCCACCAACGTTGTAAACCTCACCAACCTTACCATTGCGGATAATAAGGTCGATAGCTGAACAATGATCCTCTACATATAACCAGTCACGAACGTTGTCACCCTTACCGTATACCGGCAATGGCTCGTCAGCTAATGCACGGCTGATGATAAGTGGAATAAGCTTCTCAGGGAAGTGGTATGGACCATAGTTGTTTGAACATCTTGAAATAGTCACAGGAAGACCATAAGTACGATGATATGCTAAAACAAAAAGGTCAGCACTTGCCTTACTTGATGAATATGGGCTTGATGTATGAAGTGGTGTTGTCTCTGTAAAGAATAAGTCAGGTCTGTCTAATGGAAGGTCACCATAAACCTCATCTGTTGATACCTGATGATATCTCTTAACACCATACTCCTTGGCTGCATCAAGAAGAGTTGTTGTACCGATAACATTAGTACGAACGAATACTTCAGGGTCAGTGATTGAACGGTCAACGTGGCTCTCTGCCGCAAAGTTAACTACAACGTCAAACTTCTCCTTCTCAAATAAATCCATAATAAATGGTCTGTCAGCGATATCGCCCTTTACAAACTTGTAATTAGGCTTGTCCTCAACCGGCTTTAAAGTCTCGAGGTTGCCTGCATAAGTAAGAAGGTCAAGATTAACAATCATGTCCTCCGGATACTTATTAACCATATAGTGTACAAAATTACCGCCGATAAATCCGGCACCGCCTGTAACTAAAATCTTCATTACTGTAATGTCCTTTCCTTAGTTTTAAGTATAGTTATATCTATATAAGATACTTGCCATCCATAACATCCTTAAGATATGCACCGTACTGGTTCTTCTTATAAATCTCGTAGGTCTCCATAAGCTGACTCTTAGTAATCCAGCCGTTAAGGAATGCAATCTCTTCAAGGCATGCAATCTTTCTGTGCTGATGTGTCTCAACAGTACGTACAAAGTTAGTAGCATCAACAAGTGATTCATGAGTACCTGTGTCAAGCCATGTAAAGCCCTGTCCAAGTAAAGTAACCTCTAACTCGCCGTTCTCAAGATATATCTTATTCAGGTCTGTAATCTCAAGCTCGCCTCTTGCTGATGGCTTAAGGTTCTTCGCATACTCAACAACCTTGTTGTCATAGAAGTACAAACCTGTCACGCAGTAATTTGACTTTGGATTAGCAGGCTTCTCTTCAAGTGAAATAGCCTTGCCGTTCTCATCAAACTCAACGATACCAAATCTCTCAGGGTCATCAACATAATATCCGAATACAGTAGCACCATTATCCTTAGCTGCTGCCGCTTTAAGTCTCTTCTTAAGACCATGACCATGGAAAATGTTATCGCCAAGAACCATCGCAACTGAATCATCACCGATGAAATCTGCACCAATGATAAATGCCTGTGCAAGTCCGTCAGGACTTGGCTGTACAGCATAGCTCAGCTCAATACCAAACTGATGTCCATCACCTAATAAAGCTTCAAATCTTGGTGTATCATCCGGTGTGGAAATGATAAGGATCTCTTTTATTCCCGCATTCATAAGTACTGAAAGCGGATAGTAAATCATCGGCTTATCATAGATTGGAAGCAACTGCTTCGAAGTTACCTTTGTGAGTGGATAAAGCCTTGTTCCGCTTCCCCCCGCAAGAATTATACCCTTCATATAGACCTCCTAAAAATTCTTTATATATTACACATACCAAAGACGGTGCAAAAATAATTATCCAAACCATAACTCGACAGATAATCATTCTTTCTGCATACTAAGGTATGCAAAGTTTCTATTACGCAGAATAAAACCACTATAATTATTACCAATATAACATATACCTGCCATTTTTGCAATATTTATAAGCAGATACCGTCTTGGCAACACTGTTTCCACCAAATTGTTATATTAAGCTTCATTTTAAGTATTGTCAAGAATAATCTTTACAATCTTTTTATTAATTGATATGATTATTCTATGATATCAGGGTCAAAAGGTCATACTTTTCATGCTTGCATGAAAAAGTATGAGGTTGGGACCCGCCAAAATATGAGAAAGTAGCCTGACAGGGCGGATTTCGAATATTTTGTAGAATTACGGGAGCACGCAGTGCGTAGCAATCCGTAGGTATCATAGGGTCAAATACATTTCGGCCCATAATCATTCTACATATAATTTTGTCCGAAAGGGGTAAATAAATGCAAAAGAAATCAGTAAAAAAAGCTGTTATTCCGGCAGCCGGTCTTGGCACAAGATTCTTACCTGCCACAAAGGCTATGCCAAAGGAAATGCTTCCTATTGTTGATGTTCCAACAATCCAGTACATTGTTCAGGAAG
Organism: Lachnospiraceae bacterium; assembly: GCA_045603305.1. Taxonomy (GTDB): domain Bacteria; phylum Bacillota; class Clostridia; order Lachnospirales; family Lachnospiraceae; genus JAFRXK01. The sequence goes on from JAZULV010000023.1 coordinate 16,040, forward strand.
CCGTAGACAGCGGAATTGAAGATATCCTTATCATTACAAATTCAAGCAAGCATATTATGGAGAATCATTTTGATAAAAATTACGAACTTGAGTCCCGTCTTACCCAGTCTAATAAGATGGCAGACGTTAAGATGATCAATGACATTGCTTCCATGGCTAACGTATATTATGTGCGCCAGAAGGAACCGAAGGGTCTTGGACATGCTATTTTGTGTGCCAAGTCATTTATCGGTGACGAACCTTTCGCAATTCTTCTCGGAGACGACGTTGTAGTAAATAAAGGCGGCGAACCGGCTCTTAAGCAGTTAATCAACATTTATGATGAGACAAGCTCTTCTGTAGTTGGTGTACAGAGCGTTGCTGACGATCAGGTACATAAGTATGGTATCGTAGCACCAACACCGGGATTTACTCACCCAAACAAGAGACTTGCCGGACTTAACGGCATGGTAGAAAAGCCTGCCTTCGAAGACGCGCCAAGCAACCTCGCTGTGCTCGGACGTTACGTTCTTACTCCTGAGATATTTGCTTTGCTTGAGAACCAGACCGCAGGTAAGGGTGGCGAAATTCAGCTCACCGACGCAATCATGCGTCTCATGTCCTCCCAGTCAGTATACGCATACGACTTCGAGGGAATGCGTTACGACGTAGGCGACAAGTTTGGATTTGTTCGTGCAACTATTGATTTCGCTCTTGACCGTGAAGAACTTCATGATGCAGTTGCAGAGTATGTGAAGGAGCTGGCGAAGTCACTTTAATATGTTTTTATGATAACAAAGGTCCTGATTTTTCCGAAAATCAGGACCTTTCACTATTTCTATTATTCTTGTTTGTCTATCAATGCCTTTATCATCTTATCGAAATCAGATTCTATCGGTTGTGTCTTATTATATATTTCATATTCACTATAAGCTTTTTCTAACGCTTGGTTGTGAGAAATCTTTCCATTATCTTTTAAAATGTCATATTTTCTAAACTCCAAAAAAGCATTAATACTATCAGAAAACTCCCGCATCGTAAATACATTTTCACGCTCAATCAAATCTTCAATATAATCAAAATACCCTGCAACAGCACGCTCCAACTGTCTGATTTGCTTCTCATTCAGGTAATTCTTCGCAATTGGAACATCCGATTTCAACACACGTCCATCCGGATCATTTTTCCATGTAGTTAACCCCATGTGTTCTTTAGTATGATCAGCCGCATCATATACAATCTCTGCTGCTGTTTTGCCTGTAATTGCATAATGAAATTTATTTTGAACTGTAGCATAAAAACGATATGTAATTTCTGAATCCTTTGTATAATCTATGCTGCACTCTGCAAAAACATCAGTAATCTGCTGCCAGATTCTTCTCTCGCTCGCACGGATTGAACGTACTCTTTCCAGCAATTCTCGGAAATAATCCTTGCCAAAAACATTCTTCGCAAGCTTCAACCGTTCATCATCCATCGCAAATCCTTTAATCATATACTCCTTTAGGATACCGGTTGCCCAAATACGAAACTGTGTTGCCTGTATGGAATTCACCCTGTAACCTACAGAAATAATAGCATCCAGGTTGTAATAGTTTGTTGGACTGTACTGAATTCCTTCTTTTGTTTTACCATGAGGATTGGGTGTTGCAATTTTTGCAACAACCAAATCTTCTGATAACTCTCCAGTTTCAAAAATATTTGCAAGATGTCTGCTAATACCAGACTTATCAACCCCAAACAACTCAGCCATAGCTTTTTGTGTAAGCCAAATTGTTTCATCCTTTATCAATGCACTGACTGTGACATTATCGTCATCTGTCCGGTACAGCACCATTTCCATTTGCTTTATAATGTCATTTTTCATTAATTACCTTCTTTCATATCTCTAAACACTCGTATTTCTGATTTATTGTATCAATATCGATATATTTCTTTCTAAGCGCCTGTGAACTCAAGTGAACCGTAGCGACGGAAAGAATATGGCACTCTTGCCTTTCCTCACGCGCTACCTGTCAGCACACAATTATTTATCCCCTGGACTTTCATTGTTTGCGGATTATCATGCCGCTATGATTTTATTTCTTCTATAGCGCCTACGAACGAAGTGAGTCGAAGCGGTAAAATAAAATATATCCCTCTTGCCTTTCACACGCGCTACCTGCCTGCACACTCCCTGGACTGTTACTGTTTCCGGATTATCATGCCGCTATGGTTTTATTTCTTCTATAGCGCCTACGAACGAAGTGAGTCGAAGCGGCAGAAGAAATAAAATCATAGCGGCACATATAACCCACAAACTTTAATAGTCTCATTTGTTTTGTATAGACCTTGCTCCGCGAATTATTATGGCCACCGACCCGTCATCACAATTCCTGCACTCGAACACGCTCTCATCGGTAAGATATTCCACCGGCACCATTATCTCTATACCATTGTCAGTAACGATTTTCTGTTTCTTCTTAATAACACGCTCCATCTTAGGACTAACGGTCATTGGCTCCCAAGGAATCTCTTCTTCCTGCATCTTGTTTTCGTAAATCTGGGCTGCCTTTTCGTTGTCTGCAAATACTGTCTTTTCAATATCGGACACATTGATACTGCCTGCAGAATCAACAGTCTGGGCGATTTCCGCCTTATACTCCATTATCTTCTTAGGAGCTTCCTTTTCCTCATAGCACTCCTTGATAGTCTCAACTACAGCATCGTCAAATCTCTTGATATGCTCTTTTTCCGAACGTCTTGCATCCAGCTTTAAAACCTTATTCGCCAGATAATTCACGCACTCACTGCCCACATAGCACACTGAATCCGACAGTCTCACAGTCTTATCAAGAATGTTAATAATAAAATACTCATAGTCCTTCTGGGAAGAAGCCGGAAGCACCTTCGAATTCATATGCCAGGACACCGCACCGGTATCGCTTAAAAAGCACATAAATTTATTCTGGAAGTTCATCTTGAAAAATGCCACTATCGGCTGCTCCAAAATCACTGTCCATACAAATATACCACTGCCGGAGCGAAGCTCCGCTCCTGACTTTATCATAGTATGTATCTTCTCAGACACCACATCAACAAAGCCCTCCAACTCCTTTTCACTTGGTGGAAGAATCTCTGCAAGATATGATGACTCGTCAAAGGTCGCTCTCTTTGAGCTTACATTGTCATAGTTGTATGCCAGAAGCTGGGTAATATATTTATAAAGCTCGTCCTCCTCTGAAATCTTTGCCTCATTAAAATTAGGAAACGGCAGTTCATAATCCAGTGTACACAAATAACATTTTAATATTTCAATATTACTACTTCTCATGACATCCTCTACATTCTATAAATTCTAAATTCTTTTTTACCTCATCTATGGAGTTGAAAATCTGAACCTCCTCATTTTGTTTCATATTTTCTTTCCAGTCAGGGAGGGCAAGCAGTTCTTTTAAACTTTCTGCTATCGTAAAGCAATTTCTGTTTTTATTAATATAACAAATCTTTGATGAACCTTCAATATCAGTAAGTGCCCCTATTGTGCCTAAAAATCCTCCGGCACTACTGACAGCAAATATATCAACCCTTGGAACCGTATAAAAATTCACCTTCGGAATATCGTCATCAAAAATAAAATATATATCTAACTGTTCAGCAATATTCTCATACTCTTCGCATTTATGCTTATCACTCATGGAATATACAGTAGTCCCCGCCGGCACCGTCTCTGCACCCTTAACAAACACTGAATAACAACTATTATCTTCCGACACATCAAAATATACTTTTCTCAAAACCTTCCTCCTACAACCTTTATTTATTTCAAAAGGTTCCAGCTTGCACAAATAAATTCCTTTATTTACAGCACTCTAATTTAATAAAAAACCTTCCCTTTACTTTTACTTGTGTGGGAAGATTTTTGCTTTCATAACTCTGAATAGCCACTCTATTACGATTTCCTTGTTTAATGTTGTCAAAACTCGCCAACCGATGACAACCATATATTCTCAGACTATGTTATAATTGTATTAGCAGCATTAGCTGCCGGCAATCGTGTTACAGGGTGGCTGACCTCTATTCTACATAGAATGGAGGTGAGACTTATGAAGAATAATTTCGACTTTAAAGACATTATATCTTTCGGAATGTTCCTCCTTGCTCTCCTGACATTCATTTACTTGATATGTCACTAAGATAGCAAAAAACCTTCCCTGTACTTTGTCCGAGTCTTGGAAGGTTTTTGCTTTCACAAACCAGGTCAACCACTCTGTGGCGATTGACTTTTATAATTATATTATAGCAAATATCTTTGAATACACAAGTATATTTACTCTATATCCATTAAAGTCACCATATTTCAATTAATATGTTATATTGTCAACTTTATACCCACCATTCTCATAAATAACGTGGTAATAAGTCGGCGTATAACTAGGATCATCAATATAATCCTCTGGAATACCGCCTCTTGCACTGAGCATATACTTGCCTTCTTCAATCTTCTCTATAGTTAAAGACTCGCGCCACATCTCGTAAAAGCCCATTCCCCAGTTTGGCTCAAAATACAGAGTTCCTTCAGCCTCTATCCACTTTTTATATTCCGTATTGATAAAGTTGGACTGAATATAGTTCTGTGTAAAATGTCTTAAAAGGCTGTTAACCAAGTCATCTACAGTATCAATGCCCTGCACCGAAGGATAATCCACAGTAGATGAAGGCTCATCCGGAAATACTGCTACCGGATAAATATCACTTTCATCTACAATACCATCATGATAGAAATAGTATGGTAAAAACACTGAATCATGGGCTCTTTCAACAAGTTCCCATGCAGCAGCTTCATCAAGCTCAGGCATCACGGTTGCCTTTGCAACATAGACAGTTACCGTATCACCGGCATTCACTGCTTCTCCTGCACCCGGTACTGTATAAATTACGGTACCCTCAGCATAATCACCGGTCTCCTCATAAACTACATCAACAATCAAACCGGCTATCTCAAGCTCATTTAACGCTTCTTCTTCAGTCCAATTGCTGACATCCGGAATCGACGTAACTGTATATTCGTTATCTGCTTCTGCTTCGTTATCCTCTTCTACTTCGTATACACCATCGGGATTCTGCACTAAAGTGTTCTCACCTACAGACATAGCAGGCATTTTTTCTGAATAAAGCATGGTCATTCGTCCAAACATCAACAATCCGCCACCGACAAGTATAATTAATGCTATTATTCCAAGTACCAGCCCTAATACAGCGCCACTATTTTTAGTAACCGGACGACTGACATCACACTGCCAAAGAGCAATTGTGTCAACCATCTCTTCATACCCGGCTTTACTCTGAACAGCCTCAGTATTTTCCTGCTCAAGAGCAATCTTAAACCAGTATGCTGCCGTCTTTAATGTGTTTAAGCTTTCACCATTACCCTGTTGACGCTGTGCATAAGCCATTCTCTCGTAATACTGCTTTAAAAGCCATGGTGCTGTGCTGTTACCGCCTTTAGCACTGCCATCTAAATACTTAAGATATTCATTTGCATCATTTGCATAAGGAGCATACTCAACCATCGCCCTATGATAATTTGCATCTGCTGAAGCTTTAAGCAATTCTAAAGCTCTTCCTTCATACTTATTGTTATCACTCTTTAACTTAGATGCAAGCTCATACAAGACATAGGGATCATCATCAGAGGCCATTTCTTCAAGTTGTTCGGTACTTTCATTGCCCGATATACCGCTTCTGATAATATTAAGTTCCGCATCATTACCGGCTAAGTGAAACTTGGCATAATCCTTGTTTGCAGCTGACTCATGAGCTCTGCTCATTGATTTTATGTATGTAGTACTGCTCAATGCGTCTGTATGAGAAACAACCCATTTACGATATTTTACCGGGAAGAATAAACTGTATATTCCTAGTGTAGGAATTAATAAAATACCTAATACTAAGTATTTTCCAAACAACTGTATACCTGTACCGGTAAAAACAAGAGGGCTTCCACCAAGCTCCGTATGTGTAGTCTTCCACTTAACAAGATGCTTTTTACCCCATGCATAAAGGATACCAAGACTAAATAAAGTTATCATATATAATAACAAATGATTAGCAAACCAGCCAAGCGCACCACCGGTAAACTTACCGGCAACTCTATTCCTGTCATCTGCATACACCGTATGCTTTGTGCGCCACTTTTTCATACTAAGTCCAAACCATATACTATATATACCAAGTGTAATAATCGTTAAAAATATCCACAGTATATACTTACCAAACAACTGGGTTCCTTTACCTGTAAACAACAATCTTCTTCCGTTGATTACAGTATGCTTTGCTTCCCAACGCTCCTTCATGCACATAGTCCACGGATACGCCAGACCCAGTGTTATAAAATTAATAAAATACACTAAAAGCTTCAGTCCAATCAACTGAAGAGTTGTTCCATCAAAATATGATTTTTTATAATCAGTCCCATTCTGATTAATATAAGACTCTATCTGTCTGTTTTTGCTACTATCTGTACATACAAGTGCAATGGCAATAATAATTAATAATACAAGCGCCACACCACCAATAACCAGATAAGAAAGTACTGACATCATACTCTTTCTCCTCTCTTGTGTTATCATAACATAAAAAACATGTTATTTAACCATCTGTTTATTAACACCTCTATATAGATAATATAACAAAATTTCAAGAAAAAACAACTAAATAATAAAGACCTTTCTTTGCTATAGCAAGCGAAGGAAGGTCTTTAAACTTATCTGCTTAATCTATGTTTACAATAACTGCTCTTACCACACTCAGGGCACTTTAAATAACGGGTGGTAATTGTATGAGCTCCCTTAATATATGAGCCCATATCCGGCACAAATCTCGTGTTGCAATGTCTGCACTCAAAGGTTCCTGCATCCCTGTCCAACACACATGCTACTCCTATGCCTGCTGCCAGCACAACACACGCAATCGCAATCAACGCTATTCTTGCTGCGGTTTCCATCTCAAATATACCTGCCACCAACACCATAGTGGTTACTGAAACAACACACATTGCAGCAACAACCGCCGATAAAATAATTTTCTTTTTGTTCTCTTCTTTTTCTTTTACAAGGTTCATAATGTTCTCCTCCGCCTTCTTATGATAACTTTCATCAGATAATATTTCTCCGGAAAGAAGTTCATTAACATTAATGCTTAAGTATTCACACAACGGCAGCATCAGTGCCACCTCCGGCAAACCCTTTCCACATTCCCACTTTGAAATTGTCTTGTCGCTGACACCAAGCTTGTCTGCTAACTGCCTCTGAGTTAACTCCATTCCTTTACGTCTGTCAGCAATAAATCTTCCAATCTTTATCTGGTCCATGTTTTTTCCTCCCTTCGTGATATCATCATAAGAAAAAAGACTTAAAAAGAACACACACGCTCCGTAGAGTTTTGAAAAAATCGTGATTTAAACTCATTCTACGAAACGTAGATAGCCTGAATTTCATTTATTTGATATGTCAATAATATAAACAAAAACCTTCCCTGTACTTTGACCGGTGCGGGAAGGAATTTGCTTTCATAAAACTGGTCAACCACTCTGTGGCGATTGCCTTTTGTTAATTATATTATAGCAGATGTGATGGAATGCACAAGTATTTTTAATTACCTATAACATGCTCTATAACATGCTAATTGTTTTCTACTAATATCACTCACTCTTTCTTTGCAACAAGCAAAAATCTGTGAATTCGCCCTTCGATTACGCCCTTCTGCTCTAATAACTCCTGTAAGCAAAACAATTTCTCAAGACTTTCCTCAACCGAAAAGCCCGGAAACTCCCATTCTATGATACGAGCAAACCAAACAAGAGCACCAACATCAAAAAACCTAATCGGTCTGTAGACTTCCTGCGCATCAACTATCGAAAAACCACCGGCCTCAAACTTGTCAGTCGCAACACTTAAATATTGCTCAGGAAATGGTAACTCAGGCACATCGGTTAGAAGCATCTCCACCAGATCTCTGTCATTCTCTGCACCGACCTGCTCTGTAATAAATACTCCGCCGGGCTTTAATACTCGATAAATTTCGCCGGCATTATAAGCTCCATGACGATTAATTATAACGTCAAATTTATCATTCTCAAAAGGCAGAACACCATTACCGTCCGCATGACGAAAATCAATCCCCAGCGGCAATAAAGTCTCTCTGCAAAGCAAAACATTGGGAGCAAAATTCTCCGTCGCCCCGGTCCTGTTATACGGATGTTTAAGAGAAAGAAGAAACTCTCCTCCGCCGGTATCAATATCAAGCAAATAGTCTTCCGGCTTTATGTATCTCTCAACGATTTCTCTGTAATCCCAAGGCAAATCACCCTCTGCTTCAAATCTGCCCTCAATATGCGAGAAATCCCAGCCTCTTATGTGGGCAATTCTTTCTTCGTGTAACCACTTATCAATTAATTCTTTCTTGTTCATTTTACTATTCATATTTCTATAACTGTGAAACCCGGTTGCTGCGTTGCTTTTAGCAACTTGCGCATCCGACTCACTAACTACTCCTTTTCGCGTTTTTTAATTACGATTAGGGTGCAGTCAACTGATAACATATATACTCGATGCAATCTGCTACCAGATTTAAAACTGCACCGAGTAGTTACCTCGCATAAATACCATAGTTTTACCACCTTTCGTTTTTAAAGACTTAAAAAGCTTTGATAATACAGTAATATTTTCAGCCCTCTTCTAATATCTCATCATAACTTACCAGCGTTACATTTCCCATTTCATTTGCTTTGTCCATACAATCTTTTGTAAAACCGGATTTTGCAAAGAGATAGTAATGCCTGTTTATATAATGTAACAATTCGCTTTTATTAATCAGGCATTCCAATACCCCTAAATCTACTTTTTCATTTGTCCATTTACACTCTCCGAAAAGCGCAGTGTTTTTATCAGCTATGCCCAGTATGTCAATCTCAACCTGCTGCCTTGTCTTTGGATTGGTCCCCCACCATCTTCCAATGTCAGTGAAATTAATAATGCTTTTACCACTTAACAAAAGCGACCATAAATATTGCTTACAGATTTCTTCAAACACGCTACCCATATAATCAGATATATGGGGCTTGATTCGATTGTATGCAAGTTCCGCTGCACCACGAGAAATAATCGAAGTGTTTTCCAGAACAAATCTATACCAGAAACGAAACATATTATCTTCAATAGAATATATAGTCTTGCGGGTAGATTCTTCACCTATAGGAGTTTCTTTTTTTATAATTCCAAGCGAAATTAAATTCTTAATATAAATCGCACATACACTGGTATCTTCTCCTACTTTAGTTGATATCTCCGACATTTTAGTATATCCGTTAGCTATAGCAGCAATAATAGCATTATAAATAGCAGGCTCACGCACCTCTTGCTTTAAAAGATTTTGTGGCTCTTCATAAATAGAAGACACCGGATTGAGATATATGTTCTTTATATTATCTTCCATAGATAACTCATCATCTATCTGCAACAGATATTGTGGTGTCCCACCCACAACACCATAAGCTACTGCTTTATCTTCATTTGATAATTTACTGAAATATTGACATGCTTTCTGAAATTCAAATGGTTGTATTTTAAACTGGGCTGTTCTGCGTCCATAGAGAGGTGCCTTATATGCAAGCACCTGATCTTCCATATAGGACATAGAAGAACCACAAAGAATGAGGAATAATTTTGATGTATCTTTATATTTATCAATTAACAACTGCAATGTTGATGCAAGGCTTTTGGAAGCACGCGCCACATATGGATATTCGTCGATTACTAATACAACTCTTTCTTCACAGGCAAGCTCAAATACATATTCCAATGCAGCCTGAAAAGAATCAAAAGAAGTATTAACGGGCTTTTTTGTTACATATTCCAGAATGCACTTGCTGAAGTTTTCTAAGTTTTGTTTTTCATTTGTTTCAACTCCAGTAAAGCATATAGCCGGCTTTCCTTTTACGAATTCATTGATTATTGCTGTTTTTCCAACGCGTCTTCGCCCATATATTACTGCGAATTCAAATTTATCTAAATCGTATAATCTGTTCAAATTCCCAAGTTCTTTTTCTCTGCCTATAAACATATCAACGCCTCCAGTTTAGTTTGTTACGTTTTACTTAATTATAATTTACTAAACCATCAAAGTCAATATGTTAAGTACGATTTAGTTAATTGTGTTTTACCAAATTACAATATGCTAGAAATTAAATATAATATTTATTTTTGCTGAACGGCGAATAGAACGATCGCTCATCTCGTTGTTCGTTTGACTCACATGTATTTATACCTACGAATAGCACGATCGCCCATCTCGTAAGTGCTTCGCACTTCCTCGTTGTTCGTTTGACTCACATGCATTTATACCTACGAATAGCACGAGCGCCCAACTCGTAAGTGCTTCGCACTTCCTCGTTGTTCGTTTGACTCACATGAAATATAAAAAGACTACATTGTCCTGTAAACAGTCCATGTAGTCTTTGTTATATTTCGCGTTGGTGCTATTCGTTCCTATTCGTTCATCTTTGCCAGCTTCGCTGCCTGGTCCGCCGCAATCAGACTATCAAGTATTTCATCTATCTGTCCATTCATTATCTGGTCAATCTTGTACAGAGTAAGCTTGATTCTGTGCTCTGTAACTCGGCCCTGCGGGAAGTTGTAGGTACGAATCTTCTCTGAACGGTCTCCGGTACCTATCTGGCTTCTTCTTTCCTCTGCCTCTGCATCCTGTTTCTTCTGAAGCTCTATCTCGTACAGCTTTGAACGAAGGAGCTTGAAAGCCTTTTCCTTGTTCTGAAGCTGGGACTTCTCTGTCTGGCTGTATACCACGATACCTGTAGGGAAGTGGGTAAGTCGTACCGCTGAGTCGGTGGTATTTACACACTGACCACCATTTCCTGAGGCACGCATAACGTCGATACGGATATCCTTATCGTCGATTACTACGTCAACTTCCTCTGCTTCCGGCATAATCGCAACGGTTGCAGTTGATGTATGAATACGTCCGCCGCTCTCGGTTTCAGGAACTCGCTGTACACGGTGTACACCACTCTCATACTTAAGGCGTGAGTAAGCGCCCTGTCCGGTAATCATGAATTCAACTTCCTTCATGCCGCCGATTCCACTCTCGCTGACATTTACAAGTTCAACTCTCCAGTGGCGGCTTTCAGCGTACTTGCAATACATTCTGTAAAGCTCCGCCGCAAAAAGCGCAGCCTCATCACCGCCGGCGCCGGCACGAATTTCTACAACTACGTTCTTATCATCATTAGGGTCCTTTGGAAGAAGGAGAATCTTAAGTCTTGTTTCGAGCTCCTCAACCTGCTTCTTCGCCTCTGAGAGTTCTTCCTTGGCAAGCTCTCTCATCTCCTCGTCAGATTCCTCCTCGAGAATTGAAAGGCTGTCCTCTATGGTAGTATTAGCATCTTTATACTCCTTGTAAGCGTCAACCAACGGCTGCAAATCAGCCTGCTCTTTCATGAGCTTTCTAAACTTGTTCTGGTCCTCAACTACATATGGATTATTAAGCTCCTGCATTAATTCTTCATAATGAATGAGTATATCATCTAACTTGTCAAACATCTTCTATTCCTTTCCGGCTGTCACCACACGGTCCAGCCCAGTTAAATCCTTTATAATCATTACATCCTTAAAGCCTGCTTCTGTAAGCAGCCTGCTAACCGCAGCTCCCTGCTCGCAGCCAATTTCAAAATATATTCTGCCACCGCTATTCAAATACTTTGGTGACTCATCAACTATTCTTCTATAAAAATGAAGTCCGTCAGCCGCGCCGTCCAGAGCAAGCCTCGGCTCGTGGTTCTTTACCTCCGGTGCCAGCGTCTCAATAACATCACTCTCTATATAGGGTGGATTTGAAACAATAATATCAAACTTGGTATCCGGTACATTTTCGAACAAATCACTCTGAACAAAACTGACATTCTCTGCACCAAGTCTCTTTGCATTCTCTGTGGCTACTGCCAGTGCCTTATCAGAAATATCCACGCCAACTGCTTCAACATCTATGCCGGTACTCTTTGCTAAAAGGCCAAGACTTATGGCAATACATCCTGAACCGGTGCACATATCAAGCACTTTCAAGGAACTTTTGCTGCTCTGCCTGATATATCCAAACACCTGCTCAACCAGAATCTCCGTGTCAAATCTCGGTATCAGCACGTCAGGAGTGACATAAAAATCATATCCCATAAAGTTCTGCTCACCGGTGATATACTGCAGTGGTTCATTTGCCCCGCGTCGCTCTATACAGCTCCTATAATTATCTGTATGAGCGCCATCTTCTGCCTCATCACCCTGAACCATAAAATACTTCGTGCGGTTCAGCGAAAATGTCTTCTCAAACAACAGCCATGCGTCATTTTCATATTCCTCGATATGATGTTCTTTTAAATATATCTTGCCCCACTCTAAAAGCTCACGATACTTCATGAAAACTCCACTCTGATTTTACAATTCAAACTCATCTGCCCAAAGGCACATGCCTAAAAATTCACTACCAGTCTTACGCTTCAACTGATTCTGAAGTTTCAACTGATTCAGACTCTTCCGTTGTTTCTACTGTTTCAGATTCTTCCGATGTTTCAACTCCTTCTGAATCTTCCTTCCAGTCAAAGTTCTCTTTCAAATACGCCTTCCAGTCAAATACTGCTTCAACTGACTTCATCGCAACCTCAATCATCGAATCATCCGGCTCATTTGTGGTAAGTCTCTGGAACCAAAGTCCCGGCTTACTAAGAAAATTCACAAGAGCATTGTCGCTGTTGCCTGCAAGTCTTAAGAACTCATAGGATATACCTGCAATTACAGGGATAAGGATAACTCTTGAAAGAATTCTAAGCCACAGTGTATCTATCTCAAAGAATATTCCTACGAGAATAAACATTACAACGCTTATTACCATTACGATAAGCAAGAAGCTTGTACCGCAGCGCTTGTGCTGCTTTGATGACTTTCTGACATTGTCCACGGTAAGCTCAAGACCATTCTCGATGCAGTTGATACACTTGTGTTCCGCACCATGGTACATAAACACTCTTCTGATATCTTCCATGCGGGAAATAAGCACCACATACACAAAGAAAATAAGTATTCTCAAAATACCCTCTGCCAGTGAACGGGCAAACTCAGGAACCCCAAGGATTGTAAGCCAGTTAACCAAAAGCACTGGAATCACCATAAAGATAGCAATCGAAAGCACAATAGAAAGCACAACTGTAAAGCCCATAAGAAGGCTCTCCTTCTTGTCCTGCTTCTTCTGCTCCTCCTCAGTAAGCACCTTACCCTCTTCTTCCTCAAAAAAGCTTGCCGAATAGGTTAGGGTCTTCATACCTAAAACCATGGAATCTATAAAATTAAACACGCCTCGTATAAATGGAAGTCTTAAAAGCTTGCTTTTACCGGCAATCCCCTTGTACTCGGCAGTCATTACCTCAATCTCTCCATCAGGCTTTCTAACTGCAACCGCGTAATTGTCTTTGTTCTTCATCATTACGCCTTCAATTAAAGCCTGACCTCCAATACCTGATGACTTCATATTACTCCTCCAACATGGTACACAAAGTCATGTTCAAAACATATCTTTGATACCACTACTGCTGCCTTTTATGTAAATCCTAAAACTTGCAGCTACCTAAACTTTTAGATTAAAAAAACAGGCTGAGATTCGCATGGTCAACACGTAAATCCCAACCTTATCTTTACACTAACCTTATTCTGCTTTGTTAATACCATATTTACGATTGAACGCTTCAACACGTCCACGAGCAGATGCAGCCTTCTGCTGACCTGTGTAGAATGGATGGCACTTTGAACAGATTTCAACATGGATCTCACTGTTTGTAGAGCCTGTATAGAACTCGTTACCACAGTTACATGTTACCTTAGCCTGATTGTAATTTGGATGGATACCTTCCCTCATGATTTTCACCTCTCTTAGTCTAGTTTGTATGTGACAGCATACATATTATATTCCAGCGTTTACTGAAGATTTGGGAAGCTACTCCGCCATAATCTACAGCATTCGCCACAATCTCAATAAACAGCATAGGTCATTATAACACAAGCCTTTTATTATTGCAATAAGTTTTTACTTGATTTTAAGCGGTAAAACGCCTGTTTTACTTAAAATTTAATCTTTGGAAGCATGTCAATCAGCTCGTCGTTGCTCTTTGTGCGCTTAAACAAATCCAAAACTCTCTCTACCGAGTCATCATTCTTAGAATCAGCGGTATTCTTGTGGATGATATCCACTGCCATAAGTTCACGCTTACTAAGAAGCAAATCGTCTCTTCTGGTACCGGAACGCTGTATATCAATTGCAGGGAAAATTCGCTTCTCTGAAAGCTTCCTGTTAAGTACAAGTTCCATGTTACCGGTTCCCTTGAATTCCTCGAATACTACATCATCCATACGGCTGCCGGTCTCAACCAGGGCTGTCGCAAGAATAGTAAGACTGCCGCCCTCACGCATATTTCTCGCTGCACCAAAGAATCTCTTCGGCATATGAAGGGCTGCCGGATCAAGACCACCGGACAAGGTTCTTCCGCTTGAATCCACCAAAAGATTATAGGCTCTTGCAAGTCTTGTAATACTATCCAAAAGAATAGTAACGTCCCTGCCATGCTCAACCAGTCTTCTTGCTCTCTCAAGCACCATCTCAGAAACTCGTCTGTGATGCTCCGGAAGCTCGTCAAAGGTAGAGTAAATAACCTCAACATTCGGTCCCTCAATATATTCCTTAATATCAGTAACTTCCTCCGGACGCTCATCAATAAGAAGAATAATAATGTGCATCTCCTTATGATTCTTTGTAATGGCACGGGCAATCTGTTTCAACAGTGTGGTCTTACCTGCCTTAGGCGGTGACACAATCATACCTCTCTGTCCCTTACCTATAGGAGAAAGTAAATCAGTGATTCTAAGTGAAACCGGACTGCCATCTTCTGAAAGATGAAGTCTCTCATTCGGGAATATCGGTGTAAGGTCCTCAAAGTTAGGTCTCCTCTCCGCCACATAAGGCGGTTCGCCATTAACACTTGTGATGTATAGAAGCGCTGCAAACTTCTCAGTGTTGCTCTTAACACGTCTCACACCTGTTACAATATCTCCGGTCTTTAAATTAAATCTTCGAATCTGGGATGGAGCCACATAGACATCATCATCACCCGGCATATAATTAGCACATCTGATAAAACCAAAGCCATCCGGCATAACCTCTAAGATACCATTCGCCGGAGCACCGCTGTCCAATGCCTGAACATCCTCGGAACGCTGGTAGGTTCTTGGCTGCTCTGTGTAAGTTCTTTCAGTCTGTGGTTCTCTGCCCTGCGAACCTCTCTCAGACTGTACCTCCCTATCCGTAGTTTCGTCAGCCGTAACTTCACTCTCGCTCGCCTTATTCATTCTGTTCTTCTCTTCGTAAACACCTGCAAGCAGGTCGATTAAATCACTCTTTTTAAGAGTGGTGACACTTTTGATACCGTTCTCCTTGGCAATCTCTCTAAGCTGAGCCAAAGGAAGGGTTGCTAATTTCTCACGCATATGTTCTCCTCATAAAAAATAAATATGTTATTAAATTAAAAATTGGGGGATGTATATTGATAAAAAATGATTTTCTTCAGAATTATTTATGATTTTGCTTATATTATATACTAACAATCCAAGAAATCAAAGCTATTTTTATTTTAATTCTTGATATAGTTTAATTAGGACATTATAATAAGTATATAATTATTGTAAATAATCACATTACAAGAAGACAAGGAGATAAATATGTTCTCAGATCCTATGACCCTGTACAAACTTATGATTCTGGCTATGCTGAAGAAGGTAAAGTTTCCGCTTACCAATTCCCAGATTTCGGATTTCTTTTTAGAAAATGAATATACTACTTATTTCACACTTCAGCAGGCATTCTCTGAGCTTCTTGATGCCAACCTGATTTCCAAGGAGTCTACCAGAAGCAACTCCTTGTACGAGCTTACACGCCAGGGCGAGGAGACACTCTCTTTCTTTATTAACAAGCTGTCTCCGGCAATTATTGAAGATATAGACGTATATCTTACGAAGAATAAAGTACGCCTCAGAAACGAAGTAAGCGTACTTGCCGATTATTATAAAAACACAGTGAACGAGTATACCGTCCACTGTGAGATTCGTGAAGGTAAGTCCCAGCTTATTGAGCTGAACATCTCTGTCCCTGATAAAAGTGACGCCGAAAGGATGTGCAGCAAGTGGGAGAACTGCAATCAGTCAATTTACTCTCATATCATTAAGGAGCTTCTTGGAGATTAGTCTCCTGCTCCAGAAGGTCTTCAATAAGACTCCATATTTCTTCCCTGCCCTGCTTGGTCTCTGCGGAGAACGGTATGATTATCGAATCTCCCGAAAGTCCAAGCTTGTCTTTTATAACCTTGACATTCTTCTGAACCTGACTTCTCTTTAACTTGTCTAATTTTGTAGCGATTATAACCGGTGTGTAACCATTGTAAACAATCCATTCATACATGTCGCAGTCATTCTGAGAAGGTTCATGACGTATGTCTATAAGGAGAAATACACGTCTAAGCTGCTTTGAGGTTCTAAGATACTTCTCAATCATCACACCCCATTTCTGCTTCTCGGTCTTTGATACCTTAGCATAGCCATAACCCGGCAAATCCACATAATAAAGTGCATCGTTAATATTGTAAAAATTAATTGTCTGAGTCTTTCCCGGCTCTGATGAGGTTCTTGCATAAGCTTTTCTGTTCATAAGAGCATTAATAAGAGAAGACTTGCCTACATTCGACTTTCCGGCAAAGGCAATCTCCATCTTATCGTTCTTTGGAAGTACACTGGTAACACCACATACAGTTTCAAGATTTACTGACTTAATAACCAACTGTGTTTCCTCCTTGTCTTTTTCTATAAGGGCAGATAATATACAAACTTGTAGTTTATCAATTAACTGCCCAATCTATAAAATTCTGCTACACAAGTGCAAGCTTTAACACTTCCCTTGCATCCTTTACATAATTAATAATTAATCCCCTGGTAACTTCTTCAGGAAGTTCCTTTATAACGTCCCGGTTTAACTCAGGTACTATAACTTCCTTAATGCCGGCAGCCTTAGCACCCAGAAGCTTTTCCTTAAGACCTCCAATAGGAAGCACTCTCCCTCTGATAGTTACTTCTCCGGTCATGGCAAGATAAGGTCTTACCTTCTTTCCTGACGCACAGGACATAATCGCTGTTACTAAAGCTATGCCCGCTGAAGGACCATCCTTTGGCACAGCTCCCTCGGGAACATGAATATGTATTTCCTTCTCCTCAAACATCTCAGGATTAATGCCATATTCCTCTGCAATACTCTTCACAAAGGTGTATGCTACCATAGCAGACTCTTTCATAACCTCGCCAAGCTGGCCGGTTGTTTTAAGTCCCTTACCACAAGGCATAAGGTTCGCCTCTATCTCCATAGTATCACCACCAACGCTTGTCCATGCAAGACCATTTACCACGCCTACATACTCATCTCCGGTAACCTTATGAGCAGTAATCTTTTTGCTGCCAAGATACTTTTCAAGATTTGATGCATTCACCTTTATGCAGTTCTTCTTCTCCTCTAAAAGTGCTCTTACCGCCTTGTGACAAAGCGCTGCAACCTGCCTTTCAAGGTTACGCACTCCGGCTTCCTTTGTGTACTCGTGGATTATTCTTTTTACAGCCTCATCACTGATGTGAAGCTCTCCTGTCTTCAGTCCGCACTTCTCCATCTGTTTAGGAATAAGATATTTCTTTGCAATATGAAACTTCTCAACATCAGTATAGGACTCAACATTAATAACTTCCATTCTGTCCAAAAGTGGCTTCGGAATGTTGTTATAATCGTTCGCAGTTGTTATAAACAATACATTCGATAAATCAAGGGGCACTTCAAGATAGTGATCTCTAAACGCTTTATTCTGCTCCGAATCTAAAACCTCCAAAAGTGCAGAAGACACATCACCCTTGTAATCACTGCCGGTCTTGTCGATTTCGTCTAACAGGATAAGAGGATTGTTAACCCCCGCCTGCTTAAGGGCATTTGCCAATCTTCCCGGCATTGCACCAATGTATGTCTTTCTATGTCCACGAATCTCAGCCTCATCTCTTACACCGCCAAGGCACACTCTTACATACTTACGATTCAAGGCATCTGCCACTGACTTTGCTACGGAAGTCTTACCGGTTCCCGGAGGTCCCACCAGACACAGTATAGGCACATCGCTTCTGTCCGAATACGCCCTTACCGCAAGATAATCCAGCACTCGTTCCTTCACCTTATCAAGTCCGTAGTGTGCCTCTTCAAGCACTTCCTTTGCATGGACAATATCTTTGTTATCCTTGCTTTGTTTACTCCAAGGCATCTCAAACATATGGTCAAGGTAAGTTCTTGCTATCCCTGCTTCACCATGATTGCCTATTGAAGCCCTTAATTTACTTATCTCTTTCTTTATCTTTTCCTTAACTTCCTTCGGTGCTTTGAGCTTGGCCAGTTTCTCCGAATATTCATCTGCGTCAGTCAAAGTCATATCCTCGCCCAATTCCTCACGAATAACCTTTAACTGCTCTCTTAAATAATAATCTCTTTGGTTCTTATCAATATTTGTGCTGACCTTCTCTATAATCTTCTTTCGAAGCTTGCCGATTGCAACTTCATATTCAAGATAATTAATTAAATATGTGTACTTCTCCTCGGCAGAATCAAACTCAAGATAATTCTGTCGCTGCTCAACGCTCATCGGAAACTCGTTAGGAACTGCAATCATAAGCTCATCAAGCGAATCAATCTCCGTAAGTTTCTCTTTTGCCTTGTCTCTTAAGTTTTGGTTTATCTCTGCATACTCGGATATCATCTGCTTTAATATCCTTGCTTTACCTTCTAACTCAAAATCTCCATCATCTTCAAACTCATCCCAGGACATCTCATCAACACTAATCTCCAGGCATGGGGCCTCTGAAACTATCTCTATAAGACTCGCCCTGTACTCACCCTCAACTACCACGCGGATATTTCCCTGGGGCATCTTCACTATCTGTCGAATAAAAACCACTACGCCGACATCATACAAATCCTCACGCTTAGGGTCATCTATGTCAATATCTCTCTGGGTTACAACAAATAACTCCTGGTCTGTTGCCATTGCTTTTTCAATTGCAGCAACAGACTTTTTTCTGCTTATATCAAATTGAACAGTCATTTTAGGGAGAATACACACTCCCCTTAATGCTACTGCCGGTTTTATCATCTTGTTTCCTCCCGGAAAACAGCCTAAACTTAAATACAATAAAAATATACAAAAGGGCTGTTGCAAAATAAAGCTGCTTTTATTTGGTTTAGCACCAACAGCAACACTCATTCTGCTACAGCCGCTTTAAATTTAAGCTATTTCGTCTTTTCTCTTTTTGGATACAGTCTTTTTACTGTTACCACTCTCCGGCATAACATCTCTGTATACCAGCTTTGGCTCGCCTGTACCATCAACAACTTCTTTTGTAATAATGCACTTGCCAATTGTCTCGTCTGACGGAACCTCAAACATAACATCTGTCATAATGTTTTCAATAATAGATCTTAAACCTCTGGCTCCCGTCTTACGCTCTAAAGCTCTCTCAGCAATCGCCTCAACTGCTTCATCTGTAAAGGACAGTTCCACACCATCAATGTCCATCAGCTTCTTATACTGCTTGGTTATCGCATTCTTCGGCTCAGTTAATATTCTCACCAAAGCATCCTTATCAAGCATCTTAAGCGACTGAACTATCGGCACACGTCCGATGAATTCAGGTATAAGACCGAACTTAATCAAATCCTGTGGCATTACATCATCTAAAAGTACATCTATACTCTCTTTGTTCTTCTCAACAATCTCTGCATTAAAGCCGATAGATCCGGCACCTTTTCTGCTTTCTACGATTTTCTCGAGACCGTCAAAAGCACCGCCACAGATAAACAGAATATTAGTAGTATCAATCTGATACATCTCCTGCTGCGGATGCTTTCTTCCGCCCTGTGGAGGCACGCTTGCCATAGTACCCTCAAGAATCTTAAGAAGTGCCTGCTGAACACCTTCACCGGAAACATCTCTTGTAACCGATAAATTCTCAGCCTTCTTGGTAATCTTGTCTATCTCGTCAATATAAATTATACCGTATTCAGCTCTCGGAATATCACCATCTGCCGCCTGTATAATCTTAAGCAGAATGTTCTCAACATCTTCGCCTACATAACCGGCTTCTGTAAGAGTTGTGGCATCGGCAATGGCAAACGGAACATTCAAAATCTTAGCAAGAGTCTGGGCAAGAAAAGTCTTACCCGAACCGGTAGGACCGAGAAGAAGTACATTACTCTTCTGAATCTCTACATCGTTACTCTTATCCTCAGACATAATTCTCTTGTAATGATTATATACTGCGACCGAAAGAACCTTCTTAGCCTCATCCTGACCAATAACATACTCATCAAGAAACGCCTTAATCTCCTTTGGCTTAAACAGATTAATGCCTCTGGCTCCTGATGTCTGTACCTCTTCATATTCTTCAGCAATAAGCTCTGCACACAATTCGATACATTCATCACATATATATACATCCTTTGAACTTGCTGCTATAAGTCTTCTTACCTGTGCCTGTGCCTTGCCGCAGAAAGAGCATCTGTACTGAGTATCATACTTACCTGCCATCTAGTCCTCCCTATCTGCTTCCAATAACCTGGTCAATAAGGCCATATTCCATGGCTTCAGCAGCACTCATATAATGATCACGCTCTGTATCAGCCTCAATAACATTTAACGGCTGACCTGTGTTCTGCGCAAGTATCTCGTTAAGCTTCTTCCTAGTCTCTATAATTCTGTCCGCAACAATCTTAATATCAGTAGCCTGACCCTGAGCACCGCCTGATGGCTGGTGAATCATAATCTCTGCATTAGGAAGAGCATATCTCTTGCCCTTAGCACCGCCTGAAAGAAGGAATGCGCCCATGCTTGCAGCCATACCGATACAAATAGTTGATACGTCACACTTAATGTAATTCATAGTGTCATAGATTGCCATGCCGGCAGTAACAGATCCTCCCGGACTGTTAATATAAAGACTTATATCCTTACCCGGATCCTCGGATTCAAGGAATAAAAGCTGTGCAACGATAAGGCTCGCTGTCACATCATTAACCTCTTCACCTAAAAATATAATTCTCTCCTTAAGCAAACGAGAGTAAATATCGTAAGATCTCTCTCCCGCGCTTGTAGATTCAACAACGTAAGGTACTAAACTCATAAATAACCCTCCTTACCGGATTAGCGTAAATTACGCCTCCTTTGACTCAGCTACGATGAAATCAACAGCCTTCTGAACTGCGATATCTGCCTTAAGCTGGTCTTTATCTCTATCTGAGAAGAATTCGATAAGCTTATCTGCTTCCATCTGGTACATATCAGCCATCTTCTCTACTTCTGCCTTAAACTCATCTTCTGTAGCCTCGATATTCTCAGCCTTAACAACTGCCTCAAGAGCAAGTCTAACCTTGATTCTTCTCTCAGCCTGCTCTCTTGTCTGGGCAACAAGGTCAGCTCTTGTAGCATTAATCATTGACATATACTGCTCAAGAGAAAGTCCCTGTCTGCTTAAGTTACCTGCAAACTCATCAACCATCTGCTCAGACTGTGTATTAATCATAGCCTCTGGAATCTCAACTGTCATTCCCTCAACTAACTTCTCAACAATAGCGTCTTCTCTTGCTCTCTTAGCCTCAGCTTCCTTCTTCTCGGCAAGTTCCTTAGCTACGCTTTCCTTGTACTCATCAAGTGTATCAAACTCTGATACATCGCTAGCAAAATCATCATCTATCTCAGGAAGAACTTCCTTCTTAATCTCGTTAACTGTTACCTTGAATAATGCCGGCTTGCCTGCAAGGTCAGCTGCCTGATACTGCTCCGGGAATGTAACATTAACATCAACTGTATCGCCTGTGTTAGCACCAACAAGCTGCTCTTCAAATCCAGGAATGAACTGACCTGAACCGATTACGAGTGGATATGCCTCACCCTTGCCGCCTTCAAATGCAACGCCATCTACAAAACCTTCAAAGTCGATGATTGCTGTGTCACCTTCCTCAACAGCTCTGTCTGTTACTACCTCAAGAGTAGCATTCTTCTTCTGCTCAGACATGATAGCTGCCATAACATCCGCTTCTGAAACCTCTACAGCTTCCTTCTCTACAACGATACCCTTGTACTCGCCAAGTGTAACCTCAGGCTTAACAGCAACTGTAGCTGTGTAAATCATAGGCTGGCCTTCACCAATCTGGATAATATCAATCTCCGGTGAAGAAACGATATCAAGACCGCTCTCATCTGCAGCCTGTGCATATGACTCCGGAAGTAATAAATTCGCAGCATCCTCATAAAAGATTCCTGTTCCGTACATCTTCTGGATTACAGCCTTAGTAGCCTTACCCTTTCTGAAACCAGGAATAGCAAATTTGCCTTTGTTCTTCTGATATGCAGACTCAACAGCCTTATCAAACTCTTCAGCAGATACTTCAATAGTAAGCTTCGCCATGCTCTTTTCTAATGTCTCTACCTGTACACTCATTTCTAATTGTCCTCCTTAATTATAAAAACCGTTATCTATTATTTCCTCGGTCATGTTCTACCGCAGATTAGTCTTCTAAATATAATACACACTAATCCAACTTAGTCAATAGCGATTAAACATTATATCATATAAATTTTCTATATGCTAGTATTATTTTTTATTTATTGTCGACAAAGTTCTTAATTATTGCTTAATTATGTGTACTGAATTGCATCCTTTATAGCCAGCATCTTCTCTTCGCCTTCAAACAGTCTGATAATCTCAAGTCCCAAATCAATCGCAAATCCAAGTCCCCTTGCAGTTGTAACATTAGCATCAGTAACCACTCCTGCCGATGTATGCTCTGCTCCAATAAGCTTGTCCTCAAATCCCGGATAGCAGGTAGCCTTAAGTCCGCGAAGACAGCCATTCTCACCTAATACACTCGGTGCAGCGCAGATAGCAGCAAGTCTTTTGCTCTCATCAGCCCTGAATTCTTTTATTAATGCACAAAGCTCTGCATTAGCCCCAAGATTAAGAGTACCCGGCATACCGCCCGGAAGGAAAATCATATCATACTCAGCACAGTGCTCTGCTGACCAAAGCTCATCCGTCTTAATAGTGATGTTGTGTGAACCTGTAATCAAATCACTTTCACCCATAGATGCAAGACACACCTCGATGTCTGCCCTTCTAAGCAAATCAACTACTGCAAGACATTCAACTTCTTCTAATCCCTGTGCAAGACACGCATAAACCTTACCCATATAAAATCCTCCATTCTAAAGATTTATCACTTCAACTAATTAAATATAACCCTCAAGGGACAAAAACAAAAACTCCCTTGTCCATTGAGGGTATTGTAACACAAGACAATATCAATATAAAGTATATTTTCAACACGTGATTCTCCCACGTTTTTTACCTTTTTCGACAGCGTGTTCTGCTAATTCAGCAAAGACTTCATCAGTAACTATTCCTGTCACTTCATCATAGGAAAAACCTGTAGCCTCACTTACTTCTGAATAGGCTAAAAAGTAATAATGATTCTTATTTCTCGATATTGATATCCGGAAATCTGTCATAGAGCAACTCCATCTGTTTTTCATTTTCCGCAAGTGGTGTATCCGCAATCCATAATGATGTAAGATCCTCTAAATATAATATATCTTCAGCCTTTGATACATTGGTTCCTGTAAGATTTAAGAAACTCAATTCCTTTAGCTCCCTTAGCATCCATGTCTCAGAAAGATCACAACCATATAAAGACAAACTCTTTAAATTTATACATTTGGCAAGTGGCGAATAATCCATACCAGATTGTTCATACAGAGCAAGTGTTTCTAAGTTTTCTCCATTCTGCAAAAAATCTAAGCTTATTAATTCACAGTTACCATCCTCATTAGATATACATAATCCTTCTATATTTTTGCAGTTCTTCAGGATACTTGCTATTTCTTTTTCAATCTGGTTAATTTTTTCTTTGCTCTCCGGTCCTGGATATTCTTTGTCTTTAAAGTAATAATCTGACAAAACATATTCAGGATAATTCA
>JAZULV010000024.1:0-22510 GCA_045603305.1 Lachnospiraceae bacterium
CTCAAGGCGTGACAAGAGGGAGAGAGTTGTGCTTGGAACTACGTCCTTGCTGTCATCAAGCTTTTCAGTTATTTCAAGTCTGGAAATGGGTTCTTTTGCGTCCCATATAATCATCATAAGTTCAAGTTCTGCATCAGGTAACTTTTTCATAATTTCGTCCTTTCAAAATTTTATTTAGGCAATTGTCTAATAATAAAATATCATAATGTAATGCAACTGTCAATAACATTTTATACAAATGTCTAAAACAAATATATTTAGAGTATCAAAAAATAAATACCATATTTAAACTGCAAATATACACAAAGGCGCGCCCTAAAAGAACACGCCTTAATTGTATGTGAAAAATTAAGTTTTTAGATAGTTAACTGAAGTAAACTACCGGGTCTTCCGGTGCTGTAGCACCGCCAATGCTCTGGGAGTAAAGGACAGGACCTTCTCCCTTGTAAGCCCTGCAGTATTCGTACTCAACTCTTGCGGTAATTGTAATCCACTCTTTTTCACGAAGTCCGGCAGCCATAGGTGAGGTTGCTACGAAACCGAAGAAGGTAATATCCTCAGGGCAGCAGTTCATAATATGTCTGCCCGGTACAAAATAGGTCTTACCTAATCGAGGGAGCTTGTGTACCATCGCCTTAAATCTTACGATTTTGCCTTTGTATCTCTCAGGAAAATCTCTGGCATCCAGATAGAAGATACCGTAATCGTCCTCGTTTATATCAATAATGTCCGCATTCAAATCGTAAGGAAGTTCTTCCTCTGAGTTCTCATCAAACTCTACATCTGTAGAATCGTAGAGAATAGCTGCGGCTCTGTTATTTGCCTTGATAGTTCTTCTTATGGCAGTGCGGTTCATTTCCTTAAAGCAACGGTTAAATATTATAGTGTCGCAGACCTTGAAATGCTCCATCATAATAGAACGCATATTGGTCATGTAGAGCTCGTAGGTCTGGGAGTTGACTGTAACTACCGCCTGCACCGGAATCCATGCCTTTGGCATGTCAAGGTCAAATAACTCGTCCGGAAGCCACATACCGTTGTATTCGATAATAACTCTATCCGGCTGGTGCTTCTCCTGAAGGGCCTTGAAATAGTCTCCGGTAAGCTGGGACTTGTCCTCCATAATCTCAAGCACTGTATTGCAGCGCGCTAAAATATTAGTGTCGTATTCTTCAATACCCTCTTCGCAGGCAATAAGCAAAGTCTTCTTGCCATTGTTAAATTCCTCGCTCTGAATAGTGTCCTGAATCAGAGTGGTCTTGCCGCTTTCAAGAAAGCCGAAGAATAAATATACGTAAACATCCTTTTGTCTTCTCATATTAATTGCAATAGGCAATAGCCTAAAGCGCCTCCTTTCTTAAACCGGAGTTAATTTATACATTTAATAAAGCCTTAATCTCGTTTTCTTTCAAATCAGTACCAATAACGCAGAGACGGCCGGTGTAGTCGGCAGAGCCTGTACGTATCTCGTATTCGCCCGGTGTAAGGTCGAAATGGTACCATTCGCTTTCTGTAGATGCCACAATACCCTTGCAGCGAAGAATAGTTCCGTAGTCGTCTGTGTTAGCAAGGGTGTTAAGAGCATTCTCAAGCTCTTCCTTTGTGTATCGGTGAGGAGTCTCCATACCGAGGCTTGTAAATACATCATCTGCATGATGGTGATGATGGTGGTGGTGACCACAGCCACAGTTGCATTCTTCATCATGTTCATGGTGATGATGTTCGTGGTCGTGACAGCCGCACTCGCAATCATCATCGTGTTCATGGTGATGATGCTCATGATGATGCTCATGGTCGTGACAGCCACAGTTGGATTCCTCATCATGTTCATGGTGATGGTGTTCATGATGCTCATGGTCGTGACAGCCACACTCACAATCATCATCATGTTCATGGTGATGGTGTTCATGATGATGGTGCTCATGACAGCCACATTCGCAATCATCATCGTGTTCATGGTGATGGTGCTCATGATGCTCATGGTCGTGACAGCCGCACTCACAATCCTCGTCATGATGATGGTGATGGTGAACATGTCCGCACTCAGGGCAGATTTCCTCAGCCATAAGCTCCTTTGCGAAATCATCCTTGTGCTCCATAGCCTCTAAAATCTTTGCTCCGTCTAACTCCTCCCATGGAGTAGTAATGATTGAAGCCTTATCATTGTGTCCGCGAAGAAGAGCAACACACTCTTCAAGCTTCTCGGCAGTCACATTCTGGCTGCGGCTAAGTATGATAGTGCCGGCGTGCTCAACCTGATTGTTGAAAAACTCACCGAAATTCTTCATGTACATCTTGCACTTCTGGGCGTCTACGACTACCGCACTTGAAGTAATCTCAACCTCTATATCAGAGGCAACACCTACAACTGCGTTCATAACGTCGGAAAGCTTGCCAACGCCGGAAGGCTCAATAATAACTCTGTCCGGTGAGTAAGTGTTCAGCACTTCTTTTAAAGATTCGCTGAAATCACCCACGAGAGAGCAGCAGATACAGCCTGAATTCATCTCTGTAATCTGGATGCCCGACTCCTTAAGGAAGCCTCCGTCTATACCAATCTCACCAAATTCATTTTCAATAATAACAAGCTTCTCACCGGCAAAAACCTCGGATACAAGCTTCTTTATCAATGTAGTCTTACCGGCACCAAGAAAGCCGGAAATAATCGTTACCTTTGTCATTAAATCAGACCCTTTCTAAAATAATCCTATACAACTTATCATTGTACCATTTGCAGTGAAAAATGCAATAAATAAAATCTTAACAAAATAATAATTGTATCTAACCTTATGCATATTTCTTTGCAATGTGTTTGCTAATATGATAAAATTTATATATAATATAGATTAGTTAATACAATTGCTAAAGGGAGATCCTTATGATTATAGATACCCATACACACTATGATGACCGTGCATTTGATGCGGATAGGGATGAGATTTTAAACTCGCTAAGAGATTCAGGAATTGAATATGTGGTGAACATTGGTGCAAGTCTTAAGTCCAACCGGGCGACAATAGAGCTTACTAAGAATTATTCATTTGTATATGGTGCGGTGGGAGTTCATCCTGATGATGTGGGAGAACTTGATGAAGCCGGAATTAATTGGCTTTATGAAGCTGCGCAGCTTCCGAAGATTGTTGCTATCGGAGAAATCGGTCTTGATTATTATTGGGACAAGGCCGAGAGGCAGGTGCAGAAGGACTGGTTTGTAAAGCAGATGAACCTTGCCAAGGATACCGGACTGCCTGTTATAGTACACAGCAGAGATGCAGCGGCAGACACCCTCGATGTGATGAAAGCGGAGAATGCGAAGGAACTTAGCGGTGTAATCCACTGTTTCAGCTACGGCGTTGAGATTGCAAGGGAATACCTTAACTGGGACTATTACCTTGGCATTGGCGGAGTCGCTACTTTTAAGAATGCGAGGAAGATAAAGGAAGTCATAGAGTATATGCCTTTGTCAAAGCTTCTTTTGGAAACCGACTGCCCATACCTTGCTCCGGTTCCATACAGAGGCAAGAGAAATACTTCGGCGAACCTGCCACTGGTTATAGAGGCGATTGCCGGGATTAAGGGTATAAGTGCTGAAGAAGTAGAGCAGATAACCTACGACAATGCAAAGCGGTTTTATGGATTAAACTAAGCAATTCAGGAGGACATAATGGCTAATCTGGGAAATCCCCAAAACACTATAGATATTATAAAGAAGTATGATTTTGTTTTTCAGAAGAGATTCGGGCAGAACTTTCTTATAGATACCCATGTGCTTGATAAGATTATAAGGGCAGCAGGGGTTACAAAGGATGATATGGTTTTGGAAATAGGTCCGGGCATCGGTACCATGACCCAGTATCTTGCTGAGGCGGCAAGAGAGGTGGTTGCCGTTGAGATTGACAGGAATCTGATACCTATTCTTGAAGAGACTCTTTCTGATTATGATAATGTCACCGTTATTAACGAAGACATTTTGAAACTGGATTTGGTTAAGCTTGCCGAGGAGAGAAATGGCGGCAGACCGATAAAGGTAGTTGCTAACCTGCCGTATTATATTACTACACCTATTATCATGGGACTTTTTGAGGGACATGTTCCTATTGACAATATAACGGTTATGGTGCAGAAGGAGGTTGCCGAGCGTATGCAGGCGAAGCCGGGTACGAAGGATTATGGAGCCCTGTCCTTAGCGGTACAGTATTATGCCGAGCCTTATATCGCGGCAAATGTTCCGCCGAACTGTTTTATGCCAAGACCAAATGTCGGTTCAGCAGTAATCCGACTCACTAAGTTTAGCGAGCCGCCTGTTAAGGTATCCGACGAAGGATTGATGTTTAAGATTATCAGGGCTGCATTTAACCAGAGGAGAAAGACCCTGCAGAACAGTATTAATAATTCACCGGAGCTTAGTATTACAAAAGAGGCAGTTGCAGAGGCTTTAGAGAGCATGGGGCTTTCTGTTTCTGTACGAGGAGAAGCTATGAGCTTAGAGCAGTTTGCCCGGTTTACTGATCTTGTGGTAAAATAGCAGGTCTTAGATTGAGGACATAAGAAACGATTAAGATATACGGAGGGGATATTTGTGAAAGCATTTTTAAAAAAGCACTCTATGAAGATATTGCTGTTAATAGCAATTGTTATTGGCGGAGCAGCATTATATATGGGATGTAATGTAGAAGGGGCAACGGTAGACACTAAACTTGTACTTGATAACGACATGTCCGGTGTACGCCAGATGACTGTTACCATACCTCAGAAAACCTTCGATAAATATATTTCAGCTACATGGACAGAACTAGCAACAACACTCATTAATAATTGCCCGACTCTGCTTACATGTACCACTGAAGAAAGTAATGCGGAATATAAATTTAATTTTGAGTTAGAGTTTGATACTATAGAAGATTATAAGACGATGGTTGAGCTGATTATCGGCAATCAGGTTAATATATCTGTTGATACTCCTGAGAATGTATTTGCAGATGGTATAGTGATACAGGAGAATTTCTCAAGTGTTCAGCTCCTTGCCTGGATTACTGACAGATTAAGCGAAGCAGGATATATTAAAAATGATAATGCGGATAAATTGTTATCTGCAGGTGCTAACATTGTTGAATACGATGGAATTGTTTATGATGACTTAAGAGAGTATATATTTATCAACTCAATGAAGGATTTGGAGATTAAACAGATTACAATAAATACTTTCGTCACCATTGACAGAACCTTTGACCGAGAGATAATTATTGAGTTCCCTGAGAAGACCATGGAGAGAAATGGTGAAGAGATAAAGGCATATCTTAATAATAATCTTCTGGAAGGTATAGAAGGTAAATGGAAGAAGAAAAGCAGAACATATACATTTTCCGCGTCAGTTAAAGATAAATCAATAGAGTTGATTCAAAGCTTTACTGCAAGGCTGTTTGCTGATGAAAACTGTGTAGTATTTTATGAGGACTCATCAGAAAGCGGGGATATATTAGACATACTTATGAATTATCGTGAGGAATTAAGCTTCGGTGCTTTTTCTGAAGATGGCAGTGGCAAAACACCGGTAAGTTATAACTTCAATATTGAAGATATTGATGAAGTGTCTGTTGAAGCAAAAATTGATAATAAAGATACAAAGAATTTTACCGTAGAAACTAAAAATGATTATGCCTCATTGGTTGATGATGATGTTAATAGTATGAAACTGATAATCTCAATGCATCGTCATTATAACGTGAAGCATGTTCTTGCTACTACAAAAGTAGATAAGTATGATAAAGTTATACGTTCTTATGTGTTTGTGCTGTCTAAGATGCCTACCCAGTTTGAACGTGAGCTGATAGATACTAAGTTGAGAAAAGCAACAGAACAGTACGCAATGTTGGAAACAGAAATAATTGATAACGAGTATTGTTTTACTGTTACTCTGGAGGGAACAGAGGACAGCGTAAGCAGCAGTTATTTGAATGTATTCGGTAACCAGGGCGATTTCAACCATTATATGGGTGCAGACAATGAAAGTCTGGTTGTAAATGAACGTATTGATTTCAGCAATTATTTATCTATTGCAGAAGATACATTACTTACATATACACTTACTGTTGATGGAGCAAGGTTTGATGAGGACAGTTTCAGACTTAGTGATACTACAGTAAGAGACATTGATATTAAGGGCGATACCGTCAGATGTGAAGTGTACGGTACTGAGTTTGACATGACTGTAAATGGCGGACATAACGATAGCACTATGGCATGGATTATTTTGCTTGTGATTGCAGCAGTTATGGCTGTTGTGTCGGTAGGTGTTATAGGTGTCGTAAAAATGAATAAGACAAAGATAAATAAAGTTTAGAAGTAAAAGAGGCCGCTTAATCAGCGGCCTTTCATTACTTTTACCATCTCATATACCTGCACCAAGCTATCTCCTTCTGCTCCATGAGGATCCGCAATTGCTGCTACCGAATCACCGCAGATTACCGGGAAGTTCCACTGATTGTCAGCTGATTGAGACATATGCTTATTAAAAATAGGCTCTATTACCGGAAGGACAAAGTCTAATGACATTTCCATGAATTCTTCATCGAAAAAATCTTTTCTAGGGACATATATACATGCAAGCTCAATACCGGCTGCCTTACAATATGCAACCTGTTCTGTTAATTCAGATTCTTTAATCACATCTACGCCCAAAATCAAAACAGCGGCGTCAACCTTTTCTTTTTTTGACTCGAAGAAATCTATGTAGTCCTGATGTCTGGGTAAATCTAAGAATGTTATATTATTCTTATCACTATGGATTTCTGTGCGGTTATCAAGAATTGTCAAGTTCTCCATTTTTGGAGCCGGCTCACAGATGTTAAAACGGGCATTTAGTACCTTGCTCAGAGCGTTGTTAAAGGTTGTTTTTCCTGCTTCAATACAACCAAGTATAAGAACTGTCATAATGTATTTCTCCTTTGCTTTTATTACGTTTATTATACAATGTTTTTAGTACAAATTAAAGATAAAACCATTAATTATACTTAAAGAGTATTTCTGTTTTGACAATACCTTTGCCTCAGAGTAAAATGGATTTATCAAACTATTTTGCAGGAGGCTGCTTATGAATTGGCAAACTGTTTATGTTTTTATAAGTTCTACTTTTAATGATATGCATGCAGAGCGAGACCATCTGGTTAAGCAGGTGTTTCCGGAACTGCGTATGTGGTGTGCCCGTCGAAAACTGAAGCTGGTCGATGTTGACCTTCGCTGGGGTGTCAGTGCTGCGGATGCGCAGGAAAATAAACGAGTAGTCGAGGTCTGTATGAGAAACATCGACAAGTGTCGTCCGTTTTTCCTTTGCTTTTTGGGACAGCGTCGCGGATGGGTACCTAATGAGAATGATGTCAATTCAGAAACCCTCAAACTTTTCCCTGAACTTAATAAATATCTGGGTAAAAATTCTGTTACAGAGTTGGAGATACTCCATGCGCTTATTCATCCGCTTTCAGCAGGGACGATACCGGTTGACCATGCCCGTTTTTATTTCCGTGATAAAAGTTATCTTAAGCAGATAAAGACCGATGCCCATCAGAATCTTTTCTGCCCAAAGAATGGCTTTTTCTCCCGCGGTGATTCAGAATTTGAAAGCTTCAAAAAGGATATCAGCAGAAAGTATCCGATTGTTGAATATACAGCCAAATGGAATGGGGAGAAGCTTTCTCCTGAGCTTACAGGAGAACTTTCTAAAGGTCGATTAGAGGATTTTCGTGTGAAAAACGATACATTGGGACGAGATGTGCTTGCATGGCTGAAGCAGGAGATAGCCGAGGCATACCCGGATCATACAGAAGTTTCTGCAGCCAATTCACCACTCGCTCTTGAACTCGATTATCAGGATACACAGCTGTTTATGGCTTCTGACGGTTATATTGCTCGTCCTTACGAAGAAGAGGCTCTCATGGCTCTTATCAATGAGGAGGCCTCTACTCCTGTCATGCTCTTAGCCGATGCAGGCTGTGGCAAGACATCGCTTCTTGCCCAGATTATTCATTTGCTTAAAGATGAACATAAACTATATTACCGCTTTGTAGGTACAACTCCACAGTCTTTCAGGGCAGGCGATTTGGCTGCTTCCTTAATAAGCCAGTGGATAAAGGATGGTCTTTTGCCTGAAGAAGATGGCAGGCATAGTGCAGATGAGCAGGCGCTGCTTTTTTCTAATCTCATGGTGAAGGCCGGTAAACAACAGCCTTTCACCCTTGTTCTTGATGGTATGGACCAGCTTTTAGGCGGTATGAGAGAAGGATTTCTGCCGAGGGCTTTGCCGGACGGATGTAAGCTTGTTTTCAGTTTGAGAAGTGATGCAGAATACATTCCGGATAAAAATGTCCGCGTTCATCCGCTTGGTATGATGACTGAAAGAGCAGATAAGGAGAAGATGATCAAGGGATATCTCAACACCTTTCTTAAAGATGTAGATGAAGCCCAGCTTGAACAGATTATATCCATGGCAGGTTCTAGTAATCCGCTTTATATGAAGATTATACTTAATGAGCTTCGCCAGCACGGTTCTTTTGATACTCTTTTCGAAATGCTCAGTAAAAATTACGGAACAACGCCGATGGAAGCTTTCTGTCAGGTTATTCTCCGTATTAAAAAACAGCTTGCAGACCAGGGCATATCGGAAAACTTTGCCGATGTGTTCTTTGGAGGTCTGGCGTGTACCCGCGAAGGTTTGGACGGCGACATGTTTTATAGAGTATCAAGTCGTTTTTCAGATGCAGGGTTAGAAGACCTTTCAAAAGAGCAGGTCTGCGACCTTGTATATGGACTCGCAAGAGAGCTGGAACCATTCCTTGTCCTTGACGGAGATAAAATACTTCTTAGGTATGACAGCCTTCGACGTGCCTATATACAGCTTGCACCTTATGTTCCGGTGCTTATTCACAGTGGTTTATCCATAGCCTTTGGTGAGAGGGCGATGCTTGATGATTATCCGCGTTTCATGGAATGTTCGATGTACCATATTATCAATGCCCTTGAAGAATTTATCCCTGGGTATTTTAGAAATGTTGGCGCTATTATATGGATTATTCGTAATAATGGTACCAAGCTTCTGGCAGATACATTCCGCAGCCTTGCTTATGAAAGAGGTCTGTCCGATTTCGAAAATCCGGCACAGGTTCTTTCTAACACGGCATCCAGACTTGACACCTATCCTGAGACGCTTTTTATGGAACTTCGTCGTTACGGAGATATTAACAATCCTGTTATTAAGAGTATTCTGGAGCGTGAAAATGAGTACTCTGATAAAAGGCATCTGATTCCGCTTAATCAGCCGGGGGCTGCATCTCTTGTACAGGAAGAATACATATTTACCGGTAAATACATCTCCGGTGTGGGCTACAGTGCTCCGTACTATGCTATTTATGGAGAAGATGTAATAAAAATAATCGACAGCAGAACAGGAAAGCTGGTCAACATTTTTTATACAGAGGCTCGAAAAGATTTTTATGACATGTATCGTATAGCGGCAGGCGATAATCTTTTGTATGTTATCCACCTTAATAAAGGTAATATTCTTTCATGGAAATGTTATTCACTGCCTGAGTTAAACCTGGTTGAAGAATGTTATGCGCCTGATATAGCGCAGACTTACCCGCAGTCTTACAAAGTTGTAAACGGTAAGCTGTACGCTCTTTTTGTCGGCAGAGTAAAAAATGATAAGGACGGCGGCATGTTTAATGCAAGTCCTACAGAACCTTCTCTAGTATGTTTTAATACTAAAGAAACACTGTTTTCTGCTTCTTTCAGTGATGATTGCCAGTATCAATTCCTTGGCAAATATCTCGTTCTCAGGGATAGTGGTTCCGGAAACTGGTACATCGTGCGAACTGTTGACGGTAAGGTGCTGGTACAGGATGTATTCTTAGGTTATGAGCGTGTGCCGCGTGTCAATCTATATGCCGGGGGAGCAAATTTACATGCCGGTTTAGGTAAAACTTTATGCGTATGGATTTCAGGTGCCGATATTATTGATGGTAAAACAGAGATAGTTTACGATATCCGCAATTACGGTATTTTAGAGAATGGAGAGCTGGAGCTGATTGCTAATTTAGATAACAGTGAGCTTTCCTGCAGCTGTGTAAATGTGTTGTCAAGCGGTCATATCATTACCGAAGCCAAGGGTGTAATCAGTGTTCTGGATGAACGTTTTAATATTCTGGGTTCCAAAGACCTGGGAGATGCTGTGCAGTCATCAGAGGAATGGTCAGGTAAATTCTATCTTGCCGATAATGATACTCTTCTTGTTTTTCATTCTAAGAAGATACAGAAGCTCTCCTTTAAGACGTTGCTAGCTTCATTAAAAGGCGAGCAAATCAGTATAGGATATACGATGTGTGGCGGACTGGTAAAAGACGGATGGCTATATGTATTTGGACCAAAAGTTTTTCGTGCCAATTTTGAAACATTGGAAGTACAGAATGCCCGTGGAAGTGCCGGTTTAATCGAAAGAATATGTCCATGGTCTGCCCCGGACTACAGAGACTTTGTAAGTACAGCCGTTAATGGCAAAAATTATACATTCCATGACCTTGAGATGAAAAGGGAGCCTATGAGATACACAGTAGAAAATCCGGGTAAATATATGCTTCTTCATGCATTTTATTATCTTGATAGTAAGGGCGATATGGTTATTGGCAATGTTTTAGCTGACCGCACTCCTTGTTACCATATGTATCAGGGCAGAAAGGAAGCCTTCCACCGTTGTTATCTTAAGCTTCTTTTGGAGATTGGCGGTTCCCTTAATTTCAGGTGGCAGGAGTATCCTCTGGATGTAGATATTCTGGGTGCCGAGGCACACCAGATAAAAGTCGAGAGTATATGTGTAGGTAACGATGCTTACATAGTATTTCCTAACATTTATAAGAACGAAGAGGAGCTGGAGCTTTGCGTATATCAGGCGAGCACTGCCAAGAGTATTTATAAGCACGCCTGCCCTGTGATGATGGGCCAGTTAAATCCGGGCAGGATAGATTGTTGTAAAAATGGTCTGGTTTTTGGCTACAGAAAAGATTCTAATTCATTCTTTGGACATCTGGATGTAGCACAGATGCGCCTGATAACTGACACCAGTGGCAGACAGCCGATAGAAAATCCGGCTCGTGATGGTTATGTATATCTTCGAAACGGAAATTCACAGACCATCGATATTTATTCATTAGAAGAACTTAAAATTATAAAGTCATTTACGTTAACAGATAAAAAGCGTTCTTTTATACGACAGATTATAAATGTGAATGGTATGTTGTTAGTTCAGATTTTTAATTCAGATATTCTGGAAGCATATGATTTTGAAACAGGGGAAAAGCTTTTTGACCAGCGAATGGAGCAGATTGTGGAAAATCTGTATTTAGATCCAAAGAGTAATCATATTGCCATGCTTGACACCAGTCAGCGAATATATGTCTGGAAAACAACATAATAAATACAATCTTACAAGGAGACTTAGGATGAAAAAAACTTTTTCAAAAGTATTTAAAATATTTCTTTTTATTCTTCCTATGATACTGGGTATATGGGGAATGCATTTTGTAGAGGGTGAACCTATATTAGATGCTATATTTAATTCGATAATGATGTATGTTTTAAATTATGGTGACCATCCGGCTAATATATATATAGAAGTGGCAAGATGGCTGGCTCCGGCCATAACTGCCAGCTGGGTAGTGTTGGTTATTAATAGCCTTAGAGACAGACTGGTTCATTTCTTTTTGTTCTGTACAGGAAAGAGTATTGCTGTATACGGACCTGATGAGGAGAAGGAAAGTCTTATAAAAGAAATTAAGGGATATGCGATTGATGGAAAGGCTGATTTCGTTCGTGCGAGTAAATACATCCTTTTAAATGATGAAGATTCAAACTTTGCATTTTACAATTTAAACAAAGATAAGTTGAAGAATAGCAATGTTTATTTAAAAACAGCATCCCTTCCAAGCAGAGCAGTATGTGACAGCAGGTTGCATTTATTCTGTCCTGAGGAAACCTCTGCCCGTTTGTTCTGGAAAGAAAACTTTCTCTATCCGCTTTCGATAGAAAAAAATCATAAGCTGGATATTGTGTTTATCGGTTTTGAAAAACTGGGCGAAGAATTGCTTTTATTCGGTCTGCAGAATAATATTTTTTCTCCTGACCAGAAGATAACTTATCATATTATAGGAGATGGTACCGGTTTTAAGGCAACTCATAAAGAATTAGAGTCCATAGAGGATAAGGTTCTGTTTTATGAAGAACCATGGTATCTGCAAATGAACCTTGTGGAGCGTGCAGATATGGTAGTCGTTATCACCCAGGAAAATCAGACCGGTCTGCTTCGTGAGATTTTATTCTCAACCACAAGAAACTGTATTCATGTGTTTGCATCCGATACATCAAAGGTGCAGCTTCTCTTTGAAAAGGAAAGGCTTTGTATTTTCGATTGGAAGGGGGAGGCACAGAAGCTTCAGCATATCTTAAATGACACTTTGTTTGAGCGTGCAAAAAGAATTAATCTTAGGTACGCACACCTCTATTCCAATGTTGCTGAGAATAAAGAAAACATGGAAAGTGAGTGGCGTGCATTAGACAGCTTTACAAGATACTCTAATGTCAGCTCGGCAGACTACCACGAAGTACGTTTAAAGATGCTGGCTTTTGAAGGTAAATCCGATAAAGATATATCGTCTGCGGATGTTTTGGAGCTTCATTCAGAATTGGAGCATATCCGCTGGTGCAGATATCATTATCTGAATAACTGGAAATACGGTATTCCTGCTGACGGAAAGAATAAGGACAAGAAGATGCGTATCCACAAGTCGCTGATTCCGTATGAAGCACTTACCGACGGTGAAAAGGATAAGGACCGTGAAAATATCCGTATCCTGCACTCTATAAATTATGAAGTTTAAAGCGTGAAATTGTAAACTAACAAATCTAAATTTAATAATTTAAATTTATTATATAAAAACCTCCTGCAGTCTAAGTTGCAGGAGGTTTTCTGTAATCATAATCTTATTATTAATAAATATTATTTTATGCCAAATCAGTCATATTGGCTTGTCCTGCTTCATAGAATTGTGGAAAGGGGTGGTAGTATGAGCGATTATAAAAGATTTTTATCTTATATTTATGCCTATGACGGCGACAGCAAAATGAACGGATGCGGCTTTGCTAAAATGGAGGTGCGCGAAGGAAGATACAGACTTGCGGTAAACCTTAATTGTGTTCTGTCAGGACAGGGCAAGGGGTATCGTGTAGGTGTGTATGATGGCAGTGAAGAACGATTAGAAATTGTGGATATTGGCGGACTTGAGCAAGCAAATTGTGGATATGTGTTTAATATAATGGGAAGTGTCAGCTCCTTTGCGTCAGAAAGAATAAATATCGAAAACGCAAAGGGTCTGGTTATTTACCGCGAGGCAGGCAGCAGAATATATATAACCAGCTGGAGTGACCCGTTTGTTGTAATAAGAGACTTAAGAGAATGTATTCACAGCGGTAAGAATGGATTAGAGATGATTAAAGAAACAGAGAATGTACAGGCAGAAGATAATAATAAATCTGATATAACAATAATTTATAACAGCGATACAATAAAAGAAAATACTGATGATAATAGGGATACAGAAGAAATATCTAACGACAGAGAATTTAGGGAAAATGATAAGGATGATGTTTCGGCTGAAAATAGTTTTATACAAAGTCTTGTGCAGCTTGGCAGAACAGTAAAAAATGATGAACATATACATGCAGATAATAAAGAAAATGAGCTTAAGGCTGCTTCAAATGCTTTTCAGGAGGATATATCTGAAATAGAAAATGAAATAAGCAGATTAAATGTAGTGAAGGAAGTACAGGATAAAACGGCAAAATCCAGTGATTTGTGGCATGAATTTAAAAGAATGTATCCTAAAATACGTCCGTTTTCCGAGGAAGGCTGGGAAGTGCTTCAGATTAAGGTTCAGGATATAGGCAGATTGTCAAGGGAAAACTGGATATTAGGAAATAATAATTTTGTACTGCACGGCTATTACCGGTACGGTTATTTAATTCTTGCAAGAAAGCATAAGGCTGAGATGGACGTATATGTGCTGGGTGTACCGGGTACGTTTTCTATTAATGAGAAATTTATGGCATCAATGTTTGGTATGTCAGAGTTTATGGAGGCAGACAATAAAAGACCGGATTTGCCTAAGAATTTTGGTTACTGGTGCACTCACATAAATATGTAAAGGTATAGTCTGATGCAGAGTAAAAAGGAATACATAGCTGACGAATTATATGCAAAATAAACCTGATATGATTAAAATGCAGATGCAGTGGCTATAATGTTTCCAAGTAAATTATTAAAGGAGTATATGATTTTTTATTATGGAAAGAAAGGTTTTTTACCATAAAGCCGGAAATTCTTTTTCTGCTAAAAAATTTGCAGACCAGTTGTGCAGTTTTATTGAAGAGGCTTTGCTTGTATCAGGGAAAGAAAAGATACTTTTTTTGTGCATTGGAAGTGATCGTTCTACAGGGGACAGTCTTGGACCTTTGGTAGGGCATACACTTGAAAAAGGGGTTTGCGTAAATGTGCTTGGGACTCTTGCATCACCTGTGCATGCAATGAATCTTGATAAAACGATAGAGTATATTGATGATTTCTTTAGTGACAGCATCGTAATTGCCATAGACGCTTCAATAGGGAGTCCGGCTCATGTAGGATATATAACTCTTGGCCGAGGTTCTTTAAAACCGGGACTCGGAGTGAGTAAAAATCTAAAAGAAGTAGGAGATATATTTATAACAGGCATTGTAGGCAGCGGAAACTGCAATGAGCCATTAATGTTACAGAGCATCCGGCTTAAAATTGTTGTAGAACTGGCAGAGTCTATATGTGCCGGGATTGATTATGCAGCATGCACCGTGGAAATAAAGTAATTATTCCGGACTGTTGTTATATAAAAAAGTCTGATTGCGGCACAAGGTGTCGCAATTTTTGTTATTTACATTCGGTGTTTAGACAAAATAGAAAGTTTTACGAATGATATAATTGTCAGACGAAAGGCATATTTATATGGAGGTGGAGAGGATGGATGTGCAGTCAGGCAGAAGTCTGCCAAAAAACTTCAGGCAGATAGGCAGTGCAGAAAAGTCAACAAAGGTTTATATCGAAGATTATGTATATACATTCATGAGAAAACTTAGTGAAGAAGATGATATATCAGTAGGAGCACTGATAGGAAACATTGTGGTAAGGGACGGAGTTGAGTGCGTTTTTATATCGGGCTTGATTAAGGCTGCAGGATGTGTTTTTAGTGATGACAGAGTGGTTATTACTGATAATACCTGGGCGGCGGTGTTTGAAAACGTAAAAAAATATTTTGACGGCATGACAGTGTGTGGCTGGTTTGTTTCAAGCAGAGGTTCGAAGGTATGCAGACAGGCAGCAGTTTCCGGCATATACAGTTGTGGAAATAATGATGCCACGCTGCTGTATATTCGGGATAAAGATGCAGATGAGGATTTTGTATATAGGGTATCCGCCCAGGGAAAGACTCAATTGTCCGGTTATTACATATATTATGAGAGAAATGAACAGATGCAGGAGTATATGGTTGATACTAATGGGGCGAAATCTGTAGATCCTCCACCTGTAAATATAATGAAGAGGCTGGAAAACTCAGAACGAAAAAAAGCAGAGGGTGTAATCGGCAAAAGCGCCGGTGATGTAACAGCGGCCTCTGATTTGCCGGCAGAAAGTAAAAAAGATAATAAAGCAATGTACTTTGCAGCTTCATTACTGATTGTATCTATTCTGGCGTTATGTTATTCAGTGTACCAGAGGGGCGACAGAGAACTGATTAATATACCTGTTTTTTCAGACATAACAAATATGTTTATGGGAAGCAAAGAGACGGTAGAAAATGAGAGCGAATCACAACCGGATATAATTATAGAAACTGCCGAAGGTATTATATCAGAAAGTGCGTCTGTAACCGAGGGACAGTCGGAAGCCAGTGGTGAGGCCGGTGAAGTGGAAGGTGAAAGCGCAGAAGAAAATACAGTGTCAGCGACAATAGAAAATAGTGAGGGTAATATAACAGTATCAGAACAGGCAGCAGAGGTGACAGAAGCACCGGTTACTGAAGTAACAGTTGCCTCTCCGCAAACAGAGGCTCCGCCGGAAACGGAGGCAACTGTGGCTGTAAATGCTCCTGCCGGTACTTCATATACTGTACAGGCAGGAGATACGTTAACATCTATATGCATCAAGGCTTACGGTAAAGAAGATCCGATAAAGATAGAAGAAATACGTAATTTAAATGGTCTGGAGAGTGCGGATTATATTTTTGTAGGTCAGGTGCTGGCAATGCCATAAAATACTTTTTGCTTGAATTATGTGTCTGATTCATATATTATAGAGATGGTTGGGTTATCTTGCTGCTAAGGTAAGAAACACATCATAAAAGATTATTTGTGGTGGCACACATTAGAGATAAATATAGGAGATGGAGGTTCCAGTATGAATATTGATGATTTGGAGCGTACTCCTTATAATAAGTCGGATAATCGCAAGATAGTTCTTGTGAAAGATTTTGAAGATGATAAAGAGTATCAAAAAGCACGCAAGAGAAAATTTTTAAGAGGCACTTTGGGGGTTGTTGTGGTTATTGCAATAATAGGTGTAATGATCATGATAGTCGGAGCAGTATTGCACAGACATACCTATCGCAGTATAAAGACTGTTAAACAGACAGAACTTGCAGAGTTTAAAGCAACGGAATATATTTCTTATGCAGAGGGCGTTATCCGTTATGGAAGAAACGGAGCAGAATATATTAGTAATGACGGCAGACTTATATGGAATTCTCCATATGAGATGAAGAATCCGAAAGTATTTATTGAAGGCGATTATGCAGTAATTGCAGACATTGGAGGCAAGCGGTTTGTCAGTTGTAACTTAAAAGGTGTACAGAGTGATGTTTCAACTGCAAAGGATATAATAGATGCGGATATTTCAGCTTCGGGAGCGGTTTGTATTGTAGCAGATGATGCGACTGCTAATTATGTGAATTTTTATAACAGAGAAGGAGATATTCTGGATATAGAGATTAAAACACTCTTTGCCGGTGATGGTTATCCTTTGGATATGGCATTGTCACCTAACGGTCAGCTACTTATGATGTCTTATTTGTACATGAATGAAGGAATGATGCTCAATAAAGTAGTGTTTTATAATTTTTCTGAGTTGGGACAGAACTACGTGGACAGGCTTGTAGGAGTGTTTAATTATGATGAATCCATGATTCCTGTAGTGGAAGTTTTGTCAGATGAGTATGCATGTGCATTTTCTTTGGATAAAGTAGATTTCTATTCATTAAAGGATTCCACAACACCGGCACTGTCAAAGTCCTATGAATATACTGAAGAAATAAGAAGTGTATTTTCGTCCGGTGAATATGTGGGTGTCATAAGCGGCGGCAACAGTGGTATAGATGAAGATAATCTGGATATGTATTCAGTTGAAGGAAAGAAGATATCCAATAGTGCAATATCTTTTGACTATAGCGATGTTTATATGTATGATGACAGGGTTGTTCTTCATAATGATAATTATTGTATGGTATATACTGTAGAGGGAAGTTTAAAATATAAAGGCATGCTTGCAGGAGAGATTGATTTTGTGCAGAGCATTAAAAACAACAGACTGATACAGTTTACAGATAATATGATGTCTGAGATAAAGTTAAAATATTAAAGTAAAAACAGAAGAGAGAAGGAGAAATTTATGAAAGCACCGGCATTGGTAATTATGGCAGCAGGAATGGGAAGTCGTTACGGAGGTCTTAAGCAGATTGACCCTGTAGATGAGTATGGCAACATTATCGTGGATTTTTCTATCTACGATGCTAAGAGAGCTGGATTTGAGAAAGTAATATTTATAATTAAGAAAGAGAATGAGCAGCTTTTTAAAGAAGCAATTGGCGACAGAATAAGCAAGTATATTGATGTGGAGTATGTTTTCCAGGATATTAACAATATTCCTGAGGAGTTTGAGGTTCCGGAAGGAAGAGTTAAGCCTTGGGGTACCGGACATGCAATATTAAGCTGTGCTGATACAGTGGACAGACCATTTGTAATTGTAAATGCTGATGACTACTACGGAAGAGAAGCCTTTGAGCTTATGTATGATTTCCTCATGAATACAGAGGATGATGATAAGTATCGTTATTCTATGGTTGGTTATCTTGTGGAGAATACACTTACTGACAACGGTTATGTATCAAGAGGCGTGTGCGAGGCTGATGCGGATGGGTATTTGAAGAGTGTTATCGAGCGTACCCATATCGAAAAGAAGGATGGCAAGATAGTTTACACTGAAGACGGCAACAGTTTTACAGACATTCCTGCCGGAAGTCTGGTTTCAATGAATATGTGGGGACTTCGTCCGTCTGTGTTTGCTGAGTTAAAGAGCAGATTTACAGAGTTCCTTAAGACTGAGGCTGTTGCAAATCCTATGAAGTCAGAGTTTTATGTTCCGAAGGTAATGGACCAGCTTATTAATGAGGGCAAGGCAACTATAAGAGTGCTTCCTACTAAGGAGCGTTGGTTTGGAGTTACATATATGGAGGACAAGCCTGCACTGGTTGCATCCCTTAAGGCGCTTAAGGCAGAGGGGCTTTATCCTGAAAAAGTGTGGGAATAATAAACCATTTATTAAAAATTAATATTATTTATAGTAGTTTCGTTAGATTATATTGAGCTGTATGGTATAATTACTATGCAGATTAAAGCTTTAGGCGTATCAGAGTGGAGTCTGTACGCCTTTTCTTTATGTTAAGGGGTGGTTATGTTATGAAATTAAAGACAAAGCTGATCATATCTTTTTTTACGATAATCTGCATACCCATAATTGTGGTTGTGGTTGC
Organism: Lachnospiraceae bacterium; assembly: GCA_045603305.1. Taxonomy (GTDB): domain Bacteria; phylum Bacillota; class Clostridia; order Lachnospirales; family Lachnospiraceae; genus JAFRXK01. The sequence goes on from JAZULV010000024.1 coordinate 18,927, forward strand.
AGTCAGCATGCTTAGCAGTTATCATATGCGTTCTATAGAAAAGGATGAGGCTTTTAATTACAGTCTGTTTGCGGATAGTACCATTCAGATATTTAATGCCGCAACTTCTGAAATGAAGGCAGAGATTACGTCAATAGTGGATAATGAGCCGGATTTATTTTTAGATGAGCAGCATATGGAAGAGATTAATAAGGCACTTACTTATAATTTCTCCTGCATCGCTGTAGAAAGAGAAGGAGAGCTTTATTATAATGGTCTGGGAGAGAGTCAGGTACAGGATGTTGAATTGCTCTTTGATGAAATCGGTATTATGATTGATAACAGTAATAATGTCGGCATGGTTACAAAGATTGAGGATAATACCTGTCTTGTTAATGGATGGAATGTTCAATTTAGTGACGGTGCCAAGGGACGTATTATTTTAGTATCTCTCATAGGTATGCTGCTTCCGGGCATCAAAGTAGTGCTTACAGAGCTTGCAGTAGCAATTATCCTTATTATGGTGTCTGTAGCATTACTAATGACCGCATGGATATATGGAACAATATTAAGACGTCTCAATGAGCTTAAGAAGGCGGCCAATGAGATTAAAAACGGTAATCTTGATTATGAACTTAAGGTAGCCGGAACTGATGAGATTGGCGAGTTGTGTCAGGATTTTGAGGAGATGAGGCATAAGCTAAGAGATACGGCAGAAGAAAGTATGCGTTCTGAGACGGAGAGTAAGGAACTGATAAGCAACATTTCTCACGATTTGAAGACACCTATCACAGCGATAAAGGGGTATGTGGAAGGTATCATGGATGGTGTGGCTTCTTCGCCGGAGAAGCTTGATAAATATATTAAGACCATTTATGTCAAGGCAAATGATATGGACAGGCTGATAGATGAGCTTACCATTTATTCTAAGATTGATACCAACAGGATACCGTATACATTTTCCAAGATCGATATATCTGATTATTTTGATGACTGTATAAACGAACTGGGTATTGAGTTTGAATCTAAAGGGATTATGCTTAACTTTGCCAATTTCCTTGAAGGAAGCGTAATAGTTATAGCTGATTCAGAGCAGCTTAAGCGAGTTATTAACAATATTATTTCAAATTCTGTCAAGTATATGGATAAGCCGAAGGGAATTATTAATATTCGTCTAAGAGACGTTGGCGATTATGTGCAGATAGAGATTGAAGACAATGGTAAGGGTATTGCGGTTAGAGACATGCCGTATATATTTGACCGTTTCTATCGTGCCGATTCCTCGAGAAATTCAGCCCAGGGAGGAAGCGGTATTGGTCTTGCGATAGTTAAGAAGATTATTGAGGACCATGGCGGTAACATCTGGGCGAGCAGTAAAGAAGGCGTCGGAACAGTAATGTATTTTGTGCTTAGAAAACATCAGGAGGTAATATATGAGCAAAATTTTGATAATTGAAGATGAAGAGAGTATTGCAGAACTTGAGAAAGATTATCTTGAGATTAACAACTATGAAGTAGAGATGGTTTTCAACGGAGCAGAAGGCTTGAAGAAGGCACTGGCAAATGATTATGATTTGATAATTTTAGATGTTATGCTTCCGGGAGTTGACGGCTTCGAGATTTGCAAGCAGATTAGAAAGGTAAAGGATATACCGATTATTATGGTAAGTGCCAAGAAAGAGGATATCGATAAGGTTCGCGGTCTTGGCCTTGGCGCAGACGATTATATAACAAAGCCTTTCAGCCCGAACGAGATGGTAGCCAGAGTAAAGGCACACCTTGCAAGATTTGAGAGACTTGTAGGCAGCAGCATGCCAAAGAATGAGATAGTTGAAATCAGAGGTCTTAGAATTGACAAGACTGCCAGAAGAGTTTATATCAACGACGAGGAGAAGAACTTTACTACCAAGGAATTCGACCTTTTAACCTTCCTTGCAGAGCATCCTAATCATGTGTTTACAAAGGAAGAACTCTTTAAAGAGATTTGGGAGATGGAGTCTGTAGGTGACATCGCTACAGTTACCGTTCATATCAAGAAGATAAGAGAGAAGATAGAGTTCAATACCGCTAAGCCTCAGTATATTGTGACGATTTGGGGCGTGGGATACAGATTTAAGATGTAAAGCAAGTGCTTTTAATTTTATAAAAATGATGGTACACTTAAGTTATTAGGAAGGAGGAGCTGTATATGGCTGATTCGGTAAAGAATTTGTTAAGTGGATACATTGTTGAATTACAAAAAATATACGGCAGACATTTACAGTCTGTTATATTGTACGGTTCCTATGCCAGAGGTGATTTTACTAAGGATTCAGATGTGGATATCATGATTCTTTTAAATCTGACGGATGAGGAGATAAAGGAATATAGACATCAACTATCAGAGCATACTTACGATTTTTATATGACCTATGATTTAGATATTAAGCCTATAGCAAAAAGTAGGGAGCATTTTATGAAGTGGGTAGATAATTATCCATTTTATGCGAATGTTAATAGAGAAGGAGTGAGATTGTTTGAAGCAGCCTGATAATATAGGAACCGTGAAAGATTTAGCGATGCATCGTATTGAAACCGCAAAAAGCGATATTAAGTCTGCACAAATTTTATTGGATGCAGGAGAATATCGTAGTTCAAATAATCGAGCATATTATGGTATATATCATGCTATATCTGCGATACATGCTCTTGATGGAAATGCGTATAAAAAGCATAAGGATGCGTTGGCTAATTTTAATAAAGAATATGTCAAGACTGAGATTTTTCCGCGAAATGTAGGTAGAAGAATATCTGAAGCAGCAGAAATTCGCCATGCAAGTGATTATGATGATTTCTATATCGCAACTAAGGCTGAAGCTGAAGAGCAGATTGCTACTGCAAAGGAAGTGTTGGAGCTGGTCCAGAAGTACTGTAATGACAGGATAAATGTATAGAAGTAATGAATTCCTCATTGACTTAGGTCGGTGGGGATTTTATTACTTCTGTACATAAACTTATACCAATTGTTTTGTTAAATCGGTGATTTAACATAGATGAATATGAAGAAACGGAAGAAAAGAAGCAGGGCGGATTGTCTGCAAAGGAATATAAGAAGAAAATGGAGCAGGAAAAAGAAGAACTTAATAAAAATTGGAGGATATGGTAAAGGAATACAACGAATTGGCAGAGCGATATAACAAACTCATTGATGATAAAGCCGAATTGGAACGAAAGAACAGAGAAAAGGCTTATGAAGTAATGTGCCAGCAGGTACATAGCCGATAAAACGGGTTGTATAGTTGTCTATGTTATGGCAGAAACAAACATAAACAACTATTTCTTTTATTTGATGATATAATAAGAAATATGATTGGAGGTGTTTGTGATTGAAATATAAAAATGCAACCAAAGTATTACCGAATGAGTTAATAGAACAGATACAACAATATGTTCAAGGGGAATATGTTTATATACCCATTAAAGATAGAGAAGTAGATATGAATATAACAGAATATGCAATAGAGATACAAAAAAGAGATGAACATATATATACAAAGCATCTTGAAGGAATGAAAAATATCGAACTTGCCAAAAGGTATTCTCTATCAGAGTCGAGTATTAGGCGA
>JAZULV010000025.1:0-11222 GCA_045603305.1 Lachnospiraceae bacterium
ATTTTTAATAAATTATAATTTCAAAGATTATATTTATTAAAAGTATTTAAGTTACGTCTTACTAAGTATGTCTTTTTATAGTTTAATTAGTTTGTTAGAGGATATGCCTCTAACAAACTAATGAGAAAAACAAAAACGCCCATGAATTAATCATGGGCGTAATCCTGCAAAAATTAATTAAGCTCTCTCTACTAAACCTGATCTTAAGCAGGAAGTACAAACGTACATCTTCTTAGTACCACCGTTAACGTTAACTTTAACGGACTTTACATTAGCACTCCACATCCTATTAGTTTTTCTATTAGAATGACTTACATTGTGTCCAAAATGAGCACCTTTCTGACAAATAGCACACTTAGCCATGACCGCACCTCCTTAAGATTATTAGGTCAAATTACTCTTTTCGACCCAGAACATTAATATAATATCAGATGAATATAGAAATTGCAAGCAGAAAGTTGACAAAAAAACAAAAAATATTGTTTCATTTTTTAAAAGAATAGGGTATAATACTAAAGTATATCCGTAAGTGGGTGTATTATTTTCTTTTTGAATGGAGGTAAGTATATGAAGTATCGAATGAATAATCAGCTTGGCGAAGTGATGATTGATTCTGATGTAATCGCAAAGTATGCCGGTATGGTTGCTGTTGAGTGCATCGGTATTGTCGGCATGGCAGCTGTGAACGTTAAAGATGGTATTGTAAAACTCTTAAAGAGAGACAGCCTTACCAAAGGTATCAACGTATCTATTATTAACAATAAGATACATCTGGATTTTCATGTGATAGTTTCATATGGTGTGAGTATTTCGGCAGTTTCGGATAATCTCATTAGTAATGTAAAGTATAAAGTTGAAACATTTACAGGAGTTGAGGTTGAAAAGATAAATATCTTCGTTGAAGGTGTTAGAGTAATTGATTGTTAATTCTAGGAGGATGGATTCGTGGCAACACAGGTTATGGATGCAGCACTGCTTAAGAAGATTTTCTTAGCCGGTGCACAGAGATTAGAGGCTGATAAAGAGTGGATTAATGAACTGAATGTATTTCCTGTTCCGGATGGCGATACAGGTACTAACATGACTCTTACAATCATGTCAGCAGCAAGAGAAGTTCAGTCACTTGACGAGCCGAATATGGCATCATTAGCTAAGGCTATTTCATCAGGCTCATTAAGAGGTGCCCGTGGTAATTCAGGCGTGATTTTATCACAGCTTTTCAGAGGATTCTGTAAGGAAATCGGTAATGTTGAAGTTATTGATGTTGCAACTGTTGCAAAAGCAGCAAGACGAGCTACAGATACTGCATACAAGGCAGTTATGAAGCCAAAGGAAGGTACTATTCTTACTGTAGCAAGAGGTATGGCAGAAAGAGCAGAAGAGCTTGCAGACAGTGCAACTGATATGGAAAGTTTTATGGCGGAAGTTATCGCTTATGGTGATGAAGTTCTTGCCAATACTCCGGAGCTTCTTCCTGTACTTAAGCAGGCAGGTGTAGTGGATTCCGGCGGACAGGGTCTTATGCAGGTGTTAAAGGGTGCATATGATTGTCTTACAGGCAAGGTTACAGCAACAGAGAGTACTATAGTAGCAGCTCCAAAGGCTGTTGTTATGCCTGATACAGCTGATGATGATTTTGAGATAACCTTCGGTTACTGTACAGAATTTATTATCAATATTGAAAAAGAATATAATGATGATATTGAACTTGAGTTCAAGGCTTATCTTGAGTCACTTGGTGATTCTATAGTACTTGTATCTGATGATGATATTGTTAAGGTGCATGTACATACCAATGATCCGGGACTTGCTATTCAGAGAGCCCTGACCTATGGTTCCCTTAGCAGAATGAAGATTGACAACATGCGTGAGGAGCATCAGGAGAAGCTTATTAAGGAAGCTGAGAAGCTTGCTGCTCAGCAGAAGGAAGCAGAGGAGGCAGCTAAAGCTAATGAACCTAGAAAAGAATACGGTTTTATAGCTGTTTCTATCGGTGAAGGTATCAATGAGATATTCAGTGAGTTAGGTGTTGATTACCTTATTGAAGGTGGTCAGACTATGAACCCTAGCACAGAGGATATGCTCAATGCTATTGATAAGGTGAACGCTGATACTATATTTATTCTTCCGAATAATAAGAACATTATCCTTGCAGCTGAGCAGGCTATGCATATGACTGAGGATAAGAAGATTGTAGTTATTCCTTCTAAGAATATTCCACAGGGTATTTCAGCAGTGATAAGCTTTGTTCCTGATATGTCAGCTGAAGAGAATAAGGAATATATGATAGAGGCTATGGGCAATGTTAAGACTGCTCAGGTAACTTATGCGGTAAGAGACACATCTATTGATGGTTTTGAGATTGCTCAGGGTGATATCATGGGTATCGGCGATAAGGGCATGCTTGCTGTAGAGAAGGATATTATGAGTGCTGCAATTAAGGCTCTTGAGGCTATTACAGATGAGGACAGTGAGCTTATCAGTATTTATTATGGTGCTGATGTGTCAGAGGAAGATGCCGAGGCTCTTCAGAGCAAGGTTGAGGAGTTGTTTGCAGACTATGATGTAGAGTTCCACCGTGGTGGTCAGCCTGTATACTACTATGTAATGTCAGTAGAGTAATAATAAGCGTAGAAATACGCGAAGTGATAGTTGCTGTTTAGAACATTAGGTGAAGGTTACTGAAAGCAGAGATTTATGGTTCTGAACTGCTGCAATAATTGTTATATGATAAGTTAATGGCATTTCTGCAGTATGCGGAAGTGCCATTTTTAAAAGGAGAGTATTTGGTTTGGATAGAAATGCTTCTATAAGCACGTTAAAAGGTGTCGGGGAGAAAACTGCTGCTTTGTTTAATAAATTAGATATACATACGGTGGATGAACTTGTTCATTACTATCCGAGGGATTATGAGGCATTTATGCCGCCAACGAAGATATCTGAGATAAAGCCGGGTGAAACCTATGCTTTAGATGTTACTGTGGCAAAGTCGGCAGAGGTTAAGAAGGTGCGTAATCTGGTGATAGTATCGGCTTATGTTTCTGATGATACAGGGATGCTTAAGGTCACCTGGTTTAACATGCCTTTCTTAAGAAATACGATAAAGCATGGTTACAGAATGGTGCTTAGAGGACGTGTGGTAAAGACAAGGTATGAGCTTACCATGGAGCATCCGGTTATATATAAGAGAGATGACTATGTTAAGTTATGCGGCAGTCGCCAGCCGGTTTATGCTCTTACTGCCGGACTGTCAAATAAGCTTGTGATAAAGGCGGTAAAGCAGGTTTTAGAAAGTATAGGGCCATCAAAAGAGTATATACCGGAGAGCCTTAGAAAAGAAAAAGAACTGGCAGAACTTAATTATGCTTTGCGTGCCATTCATTTCCCGAAGAATGAAGAAGAGCTTATATTTGCAAGAAAACGTCTGGTGTTTGATGAGTTCTTTTTATTCATACTTGGTATAAGACTTATAAAAGCCCATTCTTCGGAAAAGAAGAATGTATATGATATTTCGAGAGTAAGTGTTGCAGACAGGCTGATTGAGAATCTCCCTTATGAGCTTACCAATGCCCAGAAGAAGGTGTGGAGCGAGATTAAAAGCGATTTAACGGGAGAGAAGATAATGAACCGACTTGTTCAGGGTGATGTAGGTTCGGGTAAGACTGTACTTGCCATACTAGCACTTCTTACCGTAGTGGAAAATGGTTATCAGGGAGCGCTGATGGCACCTACCGAGGTACTTGCAAAGCAGCATTTCGATTCGATAAAAACTTTGTTTGAAAATTGTAATATTAAGATTCCTTGTGGTACATGGAACAGGGAGAGAGAGGTGAATGTGGTGCTTCTTACCGGTTCAATGAGTGCTAAGGAGAAGAAGTATGCCTATTCACTTATTGAAAATCATGAAGCCGATATTATTATTGGTACCCACGCCCTTATTCAGGAGAAGGTGGTTTATGATAATCTGGCACTGGTAATTACCGACGAACAGCACCGCTTTGGTGTAAGACAGAGGGAGCTGCTTTCTAAGAAGGCAGTGCAGGAAAATTATTTCCCTGATACAGACGATACAACCAGGGAACCGGAAGTGGAAGATGAGAAGCTTAAGTGGCTGAGGGAAGCAAGGCAACTCTTGAACATTGAGACCGAAGGTAAGTCGGTAAAAAGTCTTGATGAAAGTACTTCGGAGCCACATATTCTGGTAATGAGTGCTACGCCTATTCCGAGAACTCTGGCACTTATTATTTATGGTGATTTGGATATTTCAGTGGTTGACGAACAGCCGGCAGAAAGACTTCCTATAAAGAATTGTGTGGTTGACACAAGTTATAGAAAGACTGCATATAAGTTCATTGAGTCGGAGGTGGCAAAGGGCAGACAGGCTTATGTTATTTGTCCACTGGTTGAAGAAAGTGAACTTATGGAGGCGGAGAATGTAATTGATTATTCAGAGAAATTAAAGTCTGAATTGTCTGTGGGTATCAGAGTAGAGTATCTTCACGGTAAGATGAAAGCAAAAGAGAAAGATGCGATTATGGAGCGTTTTGCTGCAAAGGAAATAGATGTACTGGTATCTACTACGGTTATTGAGGTCGGTATAAATGTTCCTAACGCGACGATTATGATGGTGGAGAATGCAGAGCGTTTCGGTCTTGCCCAGCTTCATCAGTTGAGAGGTCGTGTTGGCCGTGGAAAGCACCAGTCCTACTGTATATTTGTTAATGCTTCGGGAAGTGATGAGAAGAATAAACGACTTGATATACTGAACAAATCAAATGATGGCTTCTATATTGCGGCAGAGGATTTAAAGCTTAGAGGCCCTGGAGATATGTTTGGCATAAGACAGAGCGGTATGCTGGATTTTGCAATCGGTGACATATATACTGATGCTTCTGTTCTAAAGGAAGCGGCAGAAGCTGCTGAGGAAATATTGCAAAATGACCCGGAGTTTAAACAGGAGGAGAATTTTGAGCTTGGTAGAAAGGTAGAAACTGAGATGCTTAAGAGATTAAGCCGATTGTATTTGTAAAGCTATAAAAGATTGATTAATTACCTAAAGTATTGTAATATTAATGTATTGCAAAATATTCAAAGGGGGGAATATATGATACCATTATTAGAGTGTAAAAACCTTACGAAGAGATATGGCTCTAAAAGAGGTGTTGATAATATTAATTTAGTATTAGGACGCGGGAGAATCGTAGGTCTCTTAGGACCTAACGGAAGCGGTAAGACTACTCTTATTAAGATGATAGCCGGACTTCTTGCTCCTACATCAGGAGAGCTTCTTATCAATGGTAAGAGTATAGGGGTTGAGAGCAAGCTTTCAGTGGCTTATCTTCCGGATGTTACATATCTTGATGAGTCCAGGAAGGTAAAGGATATTTTAGATTATTTTAATGATTTTTATTCTAATTTCAATATGAAGAGAGCAATCGATATGCTTGAAGCACTTCATATTGATCCCAAGGAACGTCTTAAAACTATGTCAAAGGGCACTAAGGAGAAGGTTCAGCTCATACTGGTAATGAGCAGAGATGCGGAGCTTTATGTACTGGACGAGCCTATAGGCGGTGTTGACCCGGCGGCAAGAGATTATATATTGAACACTATACTTAAAAACTACAATAAGAATGCATCGATTATTATTTCAACTCATCTTATTTCTGACATTGAGAATATATTAGATGATGCGATAGTTATAAAAGACGGCAGACTTGTAGAAGTGTCAAGTGTTAAGTCTATATGTGAGAGATATGGCTGCTCACTTAATGACATGTTCAGGGAGGTGTTCAGATGCTAGGAAAGTTATTGAAATATGAGTTGAAAGCTAATTTATTATTTTATATAATTATGACCGTTGCAATTGCCGGAATTACCTTAGCCGCAGGTTGTTCTGTTGAGCTTATGGTAAAAACGGAGATGGATAATCCTTATATAGCGTTGTCATGTATATCTGTTATAATGCTTTATATTGTAGTACTTATAACAGCATCTGTTTTTACAACAGTTATTGTGTTTAAAAGATTTTACAGCAATAATTTTAGTCAGGAAGGTTATCTTACATTTACCCTTCCGGTTACGGCAAAGCAGATTTACTGGTCTAAGTTTATTTCTGCATTGATATGGAACGGATGGACTTATGTACTTATTGTGTTATCAATTATAGGTGTTATGTTGTGTCCTTCTCTTGAAATAACAATGACTGATATATTGGATATTTTTTATTTCTTTACTGATATTTATGATGGCTCTGTTTGGATGATAATTTTGTATATATTGCAGCTTGTGGTATCCATGGTTTATGCAATAGTATTGATGTATCTGTCCATATGTATAGGCCAGAATTTCAATGTTCACAGAGTTATAGGTGCGATAGGTGCTTATTTGGTGGTAAACTGGGCTGTAGGCATTGTGTGCAGTGTTATTTCTACTTCAGTGCTGATGTTGTGGGGGATTATTGACGAAGCGCAGAATGAATATGCCTCCGGCTTTTCAGGAGAAATGTTTATGAATGTTTCTTTTATTATTAAAATTGTAGTATATATCGGTGTAATTATAGGCGGTTATTTCTATAGTATTCATAAGATGAATAAGGGCTTAAATCTTAAATAACATGAAGATATTTGACAGATAGTTTATCTGTAATATAATATAAACAAGATAAAATAACAAAATAAGATAAAGGATGGTATGACAATGGCATTACTTGAACAGTGGCAGCAGCTTGCCTATGAGAAGCAGAGAAGTGACCAGGAGATGCAGTTATTCTGGGCAGATTATTTTGACAAAGAGACAGGTGTTTATGAGCAGCTTTTAGATGATCCGGATACAGTAGTTACCGGAACTGTTAAGGAGCTTGCTGATAAGTATAATTTAAATGTGCTTTATATGGCAGGTTTTCTTGATGGTATTAATGACAGTCTTAAGGAAGCGAACCCAATCGATACTATGGAAGAGGATACTGTTGTTAACCTTGGTTTTGATAAAGAGCTTCTTTATTATAATATGGTAGGTGCAAGAGCAGAGTGGCTTTACGGTCTTCCACAGTGGGAGAATATTCTTTCAGAGGACAAGAGAAAAGAACTCTATAAGAAGCAGAAGCAGTCTACTACAGTAGTTAAAGAGGACAAGGTATATCCAAATGATCCGTGTCCATGCGGCAGTGGCAAGAAGTATAAGAAGTGCTGTGGTAAGAATAAATAGTATTTAGCAATTAATAAAAATATAAGTGACTGAGAGGTATAGTATGGGCTATAAGTCAGATATTGAGATTGCACAGGAAGCGGTGATGCTTCCTATTACAGAAGTTGCGGCTAAGGCCGGTATTCCGGAAGAATATCTCGAGCAGTATGGAAGATATAAGGCTAAAATTGACTATAAGCTACTTAAAGAGAGTAAGGCTGAGGATGGTAAGCTGATACTTGTTACAGCGATTAATCCTACTCCTGCCGGAGAGGGTAAGACTACTACAACTGTTGGTCTTACTGATGGATTTAATAAGCTTGGTAAGAAGGTTATGGCGGCTTTAAGAGAGCCTTCATTAGGTCCGGTATTCGGTGTTAAGGGCGGTGCGGCCGGAGGCGGCTATGCCCAGGTAGTTCCTATGGAGGATATTAACCTGCATTTTACCGGAGATTTTCATGCCATCGGTGCGGCGAATAATCTTCTTGCAGCGATGATTGATAATCATATTTACCAGGGTAATGAGCTTAAGATTGACCCTAAGAGAATTACCTGGAAGCGCTGTGTGGATATGAATGACCGCCAGTTAAGATGTGTAGTAGATGGACTTGGCGCTAAAACCAATGGTATACCAAGAGAAGACGGTTATGATATTACGGTTGCTTCTGAGATTATGGCAGTGCTTTGCCTTGCAAGTGATGTGAAAGACTTAAAGGAAAGACTTGCAAGAATTATTATAGGATATAACTATGATAATGAGCCGGTTACAGCCGGTGAACTTAAGGCTCACGGAGCTATGGCGGCACTTCTTAAGGATGCGTTAAAGCCTAATCTGGTGCAGACCTTAGAGCATGTTCCGGTTATTATTCATGGTGGACCATTTGCAAATATAGCTCATGGCTGTAATTCAGTTACTGCTACAAAGATTGCACTTAAGTTAGCAGACTATGTGGTTACTGAGGCGGGCTTTGGTGCAGACCTTGGAGCAGAGAAGTTTTTAGACATTAAGTGTCGTATGGCGGGCTTGAAGCCTTCAGCAGTAGTTGTAGTTGCTACCGTAAGAGCACTTAAGTACAATGGCGGAGTGAATAAGGAAGATTTGAACACTCCTAATCTTGAAGCTCTTGAAAAGGGTATGCCAAACCTTTTACGTCACGTTTCTAATATTAAGGATGTATACGGACTGCCTTGCGTAGTTGCTATAAATGCTTTCCCTACAGATACAAAGGAAGAGTTAGACTTAATTGAGGCTAAGTGTAACGAGTTAGGTGTAAATGTTGCTTTGTCTGAGGTTTGGGCAAAGGGCGGCGAAGGCGGCATGGCACTTGCCAAGGAAGTTATACGACTTTGCGAGGAACCGGCTGATTTTAAGTATTCTTATGAATTAGAAGGAACTATAGAGGAGAAGCTTGATGCTATCGTTAAGCGTGTATACAGAGGCAAGGGAGTAGTTCTTACACAGGAGGCGAAAAAGCAGGCCGAAGAGCTTACAAAGCTTGGTTTTGGAAACCTTCCTATTTGTGTGGCAAAGACCCAGTACAGCTTTACTGATGATCAGACAAAGCTTGGAGCACCGGAGGATTTCGAGATTACAGTACGCAATCTTAAGGTTTCTGCAGGAGCCGGATTTATTGTGGCTCTTACCGGAGCGATTATGACTATGGCGGGACTTCCAAAGGTACCTGCGGCAGAGCGTATAGATGTTGACGAAGACGGTAAAATCAGCGGATTATTCTAGATAAGTGATAAGTATAATGGCTGCTTTAAGCTTCTTTAGAGGCAGAGCAGCCATTTTTGGAGGATTGATATGAATTTTGTTGAACTTAAATGTAATGAATTTGTAGATGTGCTTGCATCTAAGGCTCCGGTACCGGGTGGTGGTGGAGCAAGTGCTTTGGTTGGTGCTATTGGTATGGCTTTAGGTAATATGGTAGGAAGTCTTACTGTAGGCAAGAAAAAGTATGCCGACGTTGAGGAAGATATTATTGCTTTAAAGGCAAAGGCTGATAAACTTCAGGAAGAACTTCTGCTTCTTGTTGAGAAGGATGCGGAGTGTTTTGAGCCTCTTTCAAAGGCCTATGGCATGCCAAAGTCAACTCCTGAAGAAATTGCCGAGAAAGAGCGTGTGATGGAGATTGTATTAAAGGACGCTTGTGAGGTGCCTTTAGAAATAATGAAGAAGTGCTGCGAAGCAGTAGAAGTAATAGAGGAATTTGCTGAAAAGGGTTCTGTAATTGCCATAAGTGATGCAGGCGTTGCAGCTTCCTTTGCAGGGGCTGCCTTAAAGGGTGCCAGCCTCAATGTATTTATTAATACAAAGTCCATGAAGAACAGAGAACTGGCTGAGGATTATAACACTCAGGCAAACAGCATGATAAAAGAATACGGTGACAGGGCGGACAAAGTATTTGCCCAGGTTATGAATGGATTGATATAGGAGGAAATATGGCAAAGCTTTTACTTGGTAAGGAAGTTAGTGCTGCGATAAACAGCAGAGTATCAGATAAGGTTATCGAACTTAAGGCAAAGGGGGTTAACCCTACCCTTGGAATAGTGCGTGTGGGTGAAAGAGAAGATGATCTTTCCTACGAGCGTGGAGCCTGCAAGAAGTGTGAATTGGTCGGAGTAGAGGTTCAAAAGTTTGTTCTGCCTGCTGACGTATCTCAGGAAGAACTTATGAAGGTTATCGATAAGGTGAATAATGATGACAATATTCATGGCGTACTTATTTTCAGACCACTTCCAAAGCATTTAGACGAGACTGCAGTGATTAATGCGTTGAAGCCGGAGAAGGATGTGGATGGTATCACCAGTGGTTCCATGTATGGTGTATTTACCGGAGAAAATGTAGGATATCCGCCATGTACACCGCAGGCGTGTATGGAGATTTTAGATTATTACAATATTGACTGTACCGGAAAGAGTGCTGTAGTAATAGGAAGAAGTCTTGTAGTCGGAAAGCCGGCAGCTATGATGTTAATCAAAAAGAATGCTACTGTTACAGTGTGCCATACAAGGACCAAGGATATGCCTTCAGTAACAAAGAATGCAGATATATTGATAGTTGCTGCAGGAAGAGCAGGAGTTGTAGGTAAGGATTATGTATCAGAAGGTCAGATTGTAATTGATGTGGGAATCAATGTTAATGACGAAGGTAAGCTATGTGGTGATGTTGCTTTTGATGAGGTTGAATCTGTTGTTGACTCAATTACACCTGTTCCGGGTGGAGTAGGCGCTGTTACAACCTCTGTACTGGTAGAACACGTTGTTATGGCAGCGGAAAAATAAGTATAACAATTTTACCAAAAGAAAACGGTAAAATATAACAATTATTTTAAACGATTAAGTTATATAAAAAGAAAAATATAACAATTAATTGTCTGAAAATATAAAAAACATAACCATAAAAACTGAAAAAAGATTTATACTAAGCTGTGATAATTGGATGATATATACTAATTATCACAGCTATTTACATTTTGTAGACAGATATGGTAATGATTGTATGGGTGATATCAGAGTAATACTGTGATTTTTACCACTTGTAATCTTGAAAATTCAATGCTATAATCACAATTGACTATGTATAGTGTTTGTAAAAAGGTTTTTTGTATACAATATTCACAATGAATATGCATATGTAAAGGCTTTTTGATATATGATTATGTACAAAATGCAATATATGTAGTATTTAAGGTATATGCAGTGAAGTACATAGTGTATCAGCAACACTATATTAAGAAAAATCAATAGTGGTTTTTCTGTTTAATTTTTATAAGGAAAGGAACGAGGAAATGAAGAGAATCAAAAGAATTCTTGCAGTTGTTTTAGCAGCTATCATGGTACTTCAGCTTTCATATGTAGATATGTCAGCAGATACTGCTAAGGCAGCGGGCACAAATGTTTACATCAAGAGTGCAAACAGTGATACTTACCTCTATGCTTCAGGCAGCACAACAAAGGCCGGAAGCCTTCAGGAGAAGAATTTCAACTATGTATGGACTCTTGAGCAGGTATCATGGGAAGGTACAACATGT
>JAZULV010000026.1:0-3036 GCA_045603305.1 Lachnospiraceae bacterium
GGAGGCGCACTTGAGGTCGAAGGCTTAACGTGGACGTGGGTTTTCGGCTTTTTAGATTTTATGCACAAGGAGGAGTTATATTATGACTAAGGTTTCAAAGGATATGCTTATCGGCGAACTTATCCAGGTTGATATAGGAATTATTCCAATACTTATGAGTGCAGGTATGCACTGCATCGGCTGCCCATCAGCTCAGGGTGAGAGCCTTGCAGAGGCTGCATTCGTTCACGGAAAGGATGCGGACGAGCTTGTTGATACTATCAATGAGTATTTAGAGAAGAAAGCAGCATCAAACTAAATATTGTTTATTTAAAGCCTAACCGGGAGTCATTATGTCTTTAGGTTAGGCTTTTATAAAACTATGAACCTTTAAATATAACACCAAATTAGTTATGCGTGGTTTTGATTAAGAGTCCGGGCTGTAATACCATGAATACTGTCTATGTGAGAGATATGACTGCGTGTATATATTATCTGGTTTGCTACATGCAAATAACGTTCTGTAGTTTTTATTTGTTCATGACCCATTACAGACATTAATGCATATATGTCCATGCAGCCTTTCGTATAATACATGTCTACAAGAAAGTTAGTGCCAAAATTATGCCGCAACCTATGTGAAGAAAATTCAAAAGGTAATTGCTTTGAATACTTAAACATGAATAATTTAATGCTGTTCGACGTTATGGGTTCACCTGATTTATTAACGAAGAAGTAATCAGATGAAAAGGGACAGCGAGAATGATATTCCTTCATAAATGTTGAAGTCACATTTCCTAAAGGAACGAAACGCTCTTTTTCGCCTTTGCCGAAAACATTTATAACTTTATCCATGTAATTTATATCTTTATGTGTGAGCATACATATTTCATTGCGTCTAAAGCCACTGTCAAGCATAAGAGAAACAATTGCACAGTTACGAAGGTCAATCCACTGGCCTTCACCATATATGGTTTGAAAGATTAATGATATTTCATCACGGTTATACATATATGGATTCTTTTTCGGTGTTTTAGGAACCGGCATGCGGTTGACTTTAAGATTTAACTGATATTCTTCACAAAGCCAGTTTAGAAATACCTTAGCATGACGTATATAAGTTGCCCTGGTTGCTTTTGATAAATGCCGGTTAGTAAGAAATGAAACATATTCAAGCAATATATCATCAGTCAGAGAATATATATTTTTGTCATTGAGCCAGGAAGTAAATATACTCACAAAAGATTCGTAATCCTCCAAGGTTTTAACACTCAGTCCACACAGTTTCTTAATCTTAAGAAACTCCTGAAGACAGTTGTTAATGTTTTTTTCCTTCATGGAAAACACCACCCTTATAAGTAATTAATATATATGTTAGCCAAACCAGTGCCACTAAAAGTTTAATGCCAGTGGTTTGACTAACATTGATTTTAACAAAGTATAATCCGGTCTCTGGAGGCTTCAGATTCATAATATGATTCCGGTCAGTTATGTTGCCGGTTAGGTTTATATCATATTTGTAATGAACTTCATATGCAGGGTCATCGCGATTATGGCTGCCATACCATATATGATTCGTGTTTTATCGCTCTTAACCTTCTTCGCTACATAACAGTACATCGTTTAAATCAAAATGACCAAATAGATGAAACAGACTTTTTCGAGTCATCATATATCAGTACATCCTTTGAATCATCTGACAGGTTAATCATGGCGCACACAATCCGTCGCTTACCGCTCATCACAGTCCTGCATAATCCGTACTGGATTTCCTTTTTACTAGATTGTCAATGTACTGAAATGTTGATTTCAGAATAATTATCTTTAGTTGAAGGTTAAAGGGCTTTCTATATAGAGATTAAAGAAAGATTATAACCTAGATGGTAATTATTCTTGCCAACACAGCTGTTAAGCTGTAACTGCGTTCCCAACAATAATCACGTTAGTTTTCTATTTGATTAATTAAGTCGGGAAACAATTTCTCAACAGGAATGTCGTAATAAGTGCTTAGTTTATAAGCTAAATGCAACGAAGGATTTCTGCGGCCACATTCGTAATTGCTGAGCTGCTGCTGTCTCATTCCAAGTTCTGCAGCAACTGTCTGCTGGCTACGATTACCTCTGGCATTTATCAGGTTATTACGTTTTGCCATTTTATCACCTCACTCCCAAATGGCTTAACTACAGTATAATACAAAATGGCGTAAAGTCAATAGATTTAGGAGAAAAATTATGTTAAAAATTTCAGCATTAAGAAAAGCAGCAAAATTAACTCAATCTGAATTAGCAGAAAGAATAGGATTAAAGCAGCAAGCACTTAGTAAATACGAAGTTGGTTCAAGAGAGCCGGATATTGATACTCTATGTAAAATTGCTGATTTTTTTGGAGTAACAGTTGATTATCTTCTTGAAAGAGATGATATTGGCGCAGATATAAAAGTTATAGAAAAACAGGTTGATTTGCCTGCTGATGAGCAGGAGCTGCTTAACTATTATCGAAGCTGCAGTTCTACCGGAAAGAAGTATATATTATCTAAAGCTATGATATGCAGCATTGAAGGACTTCCGGATCAAGAGCAGAAGAACAGTGATAATAGTGAAGGTAATGAGGGGAAATTATTAGCTTAGAAGAGTATCGGAGGAGAAGATGTAATAATTATACGGAGGAGTAGAGCAGTTGAGATTGGAGTCTATCTATAATTAGTGGTGATTGTTTTGTTAAGGAAGGTACTAAAAGAAGGAGGAATATAAAAATGAATAATTTACTGGTTGGTAATGGAATAAATATACAGTTTAATAAAAAAGATTATACAACACAGCAAATTGTGTTGAGAATTTTAAAAAGCTGTGATAAGGACAATTTTCCTTCTCATATTATTGTGAATTTTCCGTATCTACTTAAAAATTATATAGGACAACTTTATTTAGAAGCTAGAGAGATTTTCGCTGGAAATTATGACGAATTTGCTATAGGAAATGCAGAGAAAGGTTCATTAAGGGCGTTCAAAAAGCAGTATGGTGATAAAATAGATACATTAAGAATTACAGATATAGGCTT
>JAZULV010000027.1:0-22336 GCA_045603305.1 Lachnospiraceae bacterium
GTATTCCTTGCTGTATCCCTTGCTGTATCCCTTGCTGTATTCCTTGCTGTATCCCTTCTTCTCTTCCTCGTTGTCTTCCTCTCTCTGTTATCTCTTCCACTATCGAACTCATCTCAGCAACTCCTTCCTTCTCCTTAAAATATCTTGTTCGTTCCGCAAGCTCACTGTAATACATATCATCAGGCTCTGTGCAGGAAAAGTCATGCATCAGCCTGCCTATCGGGGTGTTATCTCTGTATGCGCCATTTACATATATTATATGCGAACAGTCCCCAAAACTCCTTCCGGTTTCAGATACATACCGTTCAATATGATACACAGCCTGATTCCCTCCCAGAACATCATTCTCCGTTATAAAAATCACATATGTATCCGGCAGAATCTCAAATGTCGTGCCTGCTTCCAAAACATTTGCATCTACAACACTGCTATGATATCTTGCCCGCTTCGCTCCGGCACCATCATCTTTCCTCTGTACTTCTATATCGTATCTTTTTCCTTTGTTATCTACCGCAAATATATCCAATGCGAGGGACCTTCCCTGCAGATTCTTTATCGCATACTGGCTATTTGTCTTTTGTACACACAAATCCTGTCTGCCTAATATTATGTTCAATATCAATTCCGTACACGTTTCATTATCTTCGAAACACTTTGACATAAAGATATCATCGAGCAGTCTGAATTTTTTTATCGTCTGTAAAATTTCATTATCTTGTGTTTTAGATGCTTTTTTACGTAAAATAATATCATCCCCTTTGAATATTATTTCCCCGTAAATACCAATCCCCGATTCATATGCATCACACATATATTTTACCACAATATACCATTTGCCTCAAGGCAAACAACTTGTCAAATGTTGGCGAGTTTTTGTAATTTACGCAAAAAATCATCGGACTTCCATGCCAAAGAAATCCGATGATTAATCACATTATTAAACTATTCAATTACTCTTCTTCCTCCGGCATATTCTCGTACTTTTCGAGAATTATCCTCTGAAGCTCATTTCTTGTCTCGGTGTTTATAGGATGTACTATATCCTTGTATTCACCATCGGCATTCTTCTTGCTAGGCATCGCTACGAACAGCCCCTTTGCACCGTCAATAATTTTAATATCATGTATTACAAATACATCATCAATGGTTATTGACACTGTAGCTTTCATCTTGCCTTCTACCGACACCTTACGCACTCTTACATCTGTAATCTGCATATGTTATCCCCCGTACATTTATTTTATTGTTGACGCTTAATTCCACATGTTATAGCGTTCATTCTGTTCGTTAACTATTCTTATATCAGCAGGGTCACCGTAATAGCTTGCATTGCCGTTGATAGTGCTGTGACTCTCAACTATACAATTCTCTATGGCGGTGTTGTCCCCTATATACACATCATTAAGAATAATAGAATTCTTAATAACACAGTTATTGCCGATATATACCTTCTTAAACAACATGGAGTTCTCAACCACACCATTCACAACACATCCGCTTGCCACAAGACTGTTCTTAACAACTGCACCATGATTATACTTGGCCGGCGGATTGTCATCAACCTTGGTATAAATATCAGGATATGTCCTGAAGAAGTATTCTCTTACCTCCGGTTTTAAGAAATCCATGTTGGTCTTGTAATAAGCACTTACACTGCCCATGTTGTGCCAGTAATCCTCGTGCCAGTAAGCATACATACGCTTGTTATCCTTGTACTTAATAAGTATATCATTAACAAAATCATACTTGCCTTCTCTGCCACACTCCTCCAGCATATCAATAAGCATACGTCTTCTCATAACATAGATACCACAGGATACATTGTCAGAAACTATCTCTGCCGGTTTCTCTATGAAATCTAAAATTCTGCTGTTCTCGTCACACTTAACATATCCGAATCTCTCCGGCTCAATCAGGTTCTCAATCTTCTTGCATACAACAGTAAGGTCAGATTTCTTCGCTATATGATACTCTAAAACCCTGTCATAATCCAGCTTGTATATACCATCGCCACTGGCTATAACTACATATGGCTCATGGCTACTTCTAAGAAAACTAAGATTCTGATATAACGAATCTGCGGTACCTTTGTACCAGTCGCCACTGTCAGCAGTTCTGTATGGAGTCATAACAAAAACTCCTCCCTGCTTTCTTCCGAAGTCCCACCACTTTGATGAATTAAGATGTGCATTGAGCGACATCGAATTGTCCTGGGTAATAACCGCAACACTGCTGATGTGGGAATTGGACATGTTACTAAGAGCAAAGTCGATTGCACGGTAGCTTCCCGCCATCGGCATGGCTGCTACTGCTCTCTTGCTGGTAAGCTCCTTCATGTTCTTATTATATCCGCCGGCTAAAATAATACCTATCGCTCTCATCTGTCTTCACCTGCCTTTATAATATATCCACCGCTTGGCAAGTATCCGTCCGGATAATCCTCTAAAACGGTCTTGCCGGAAATCGCAACATTCTTACCTACCGTAACCCCTGCCGGAATCACTGAATGTTCACCAATAGTTACTATATCAAATGTATATACTCTCTGGTCAAGCTGGCTGTCCGCATACTCGCCCATACCAAGCTTAGCACCATCTTCTATAACAACGTCGTCAGCAATGATTGCCTTGTCTATAATTACGCCATCACCAATGGTTACATTGTCCATAATAATAGAATTGCTGATTACAGAACCCTTACCAATCTTAACGCCGGAACCGATAACCGATGCATACACATCACCATACACTTCGGTACCTTCACTAATAAGGCTTCTCTCCACTGTAGATTCCGAAGAAATGTACTGTGGCGGAAGAACATCGCACTTGGTGTATATGTTCCAGAATTTATCGTAAAGATTAAAAACAGGAACCAGATCAATAAGCTCCATGTTAGCCTCCCAGTATGAGCCTAATGTACCTACGTCCTTCCAGTATCCTTCAAACTGGTATGCAAATATTCTCTTGTCATTAGAATGGCAGTAAGGAATAATATGCTTACCAAAGTCACATGCCGGCTGGTCCTTCATCTTAATAAGTGCCTCCTTAAGCACAGGCCAGCTGAATATGTAGATACCCATGGAAGCCAGGTTACTTCTAGGATTCTTAGGCTTCTCTTCAAATTCTGTAATCTTCTTATTCTCATCAGTGATTACGACACCGAAACGGCTTGCCTCCTCCCACGGCACAGGCATGGAAGCAATGGTAATATCCGCGTTGTTAGCCTTGTGGTAGCTTAACATAATCTCGTAATCCATCTTGTATATATGATCACCGGAAAGTATCAGCACATAGTCCGGATTAAAAGAATCCATGTAATCAATGTTCTGATAAATAGCATTCGCCGTACCGGTATACCACTCACTGTTAGTACTCTTCTCATATGGTGGAAGCACACTTACGCCTCCGATATTCCTGTCCAAATCCCACGGGATACCGATACCGATATGTGAATTGAGTCTTAATGGCTGATACTGGGTAAGTACACCAACGGTATCAATGCCGGAATTAATACAGTTACTAAGCGGAAAATCAATAATTCTGTACTTTCCGCCAAACGCTACAGCCGGTTTTGCAACCTTAGCAGTTAATACCCCCAGACGGCTGCCCTGTCCACCGGCAAGGAGCATCGCTATCATTTCTTTCTTTATCACATTATCACCTCTCGAAGCATAATTTTATATTTTGAGTATACCATATCCTTCATTAGAAATAAACAAAACTTTATAACATTTATGGATTTTTTTATACAAAATACATTATAGTTACCATAGTTCTTGAAAACTTTCACAAGATTGGATATACTGTTATTAGTATTTCACAAGGATACGATAACAATTATCTAAAAATGACTACAACATGTGGCATACACATGAATATAGATATGCTTTTTGGCACTGATGTATGCATAGGCGGATGCAAAAGCGAAAAGTTTTGCATCCGTTTTTTTACTTATTAACATAATGGAGATTAACTATGAAATTCATTCACACCGGCGATATTCATTTGGGATGCATCCCCGACCGCGGAACTGCCTGGTCCCAAAAGAGAAGCACAGATATCTGGAGAACCCTCGAAAATATTATACATGCGGCAAATACCCAAAATGCCGGCCTTGTACTCATTTGTGGCGATTTGTTTCACCGCCAGCCGCTTATGAAAGAACTCAAGGAGGTTAATCATATTTTCGCTTCCGCAAAACCGGTACAGGTTGTTATTACAGCCGGCAATCACGATTACATGATTCCCGGTTCTTCATACTACAACTTTAACTGGAGCGATAATGTACACTTTCTGCGCTCTAAAACTATGGATACCATTGAATTACCGGAACTTAACACTGTCATTCATGGGTTCAGCTATTACACCGGCGAGCTTACCGGCAGTGATGCGGATAGTATCTTAAGTAATCTTTCATGCCCTTGCGACGGCAAAAAGCATATACTTATGCTTCACGGCGGAGATGCAAACCATCTGCCCTTTGATTACAACACCCTGAAAAGAATCGGCTTTGATTACATTGCCCTGGGACACATTCACAAGCCTTTATTATACAAAAACCTGCCTATGGCATTTTGCGGTTCTCCGGAACCACTGGACAGGACAGAAAGAGGCTTCCACGGATATATTCTTGTCACTTTGGATGATGACAAGACAAAGTTTAACCGTCAATTTATACCGGTATCTAAAGCATCTTATATTTCATGTAAGATAGAAACAACTTCCGATACCACAGTAACATCCCTTAGAAGTACAGTCTTACGTATAATCAGCGAAAAAGGAAAGCATAACATTTATTCTTTAACACTTATCGGCAAACGTTCCGGCGAACTTCACATTACGCTAAAAGATATTTCCGACCTTGGCAATATCATCGAACTAACCGATGAAAGCACTCCTGATTATGACATTGACAGTCTTCTTGAAAAGCACAAATACGATTTAATTGATAAATATATCAGAGCCTTTATTAATGATTCTGATATATCCCAACTTGATGACATTCAAAAAAACGCACTTTACTATGGTCTGGACGCATTGCTTGACAGCACCGACGAAAAAGGAGGTGCCCGTAAATGATTATAAAAGACATACATATTACCGGTTTCGGACGCATTAGTAACAAAAGTTTTACTTTTGGTCCGGGCATCAACCTCATATGCGGTCACAACGAAGCCGGCAAATCTACGCTTCACAGTTTTATATTCCATATGCTTTACGGACTTAACCGTGCAAGAGGAAGGAACTCCCGCTTTGATGATTACGCAAAATACTGTCCTTGGGATTATCCGGACAGTTTTGGCGGCTCTGTAAGAATTGTCGTTAACAACGTCCCTTACCTTATTGAGCGAAGCTTCAATGCTTCTAACAAATCATTAACCATCACAAATGAGATTACCGGCAAGGTAATACACAATGATGAAAAATATTTAAATAAACTTATCGGCGGTATATCTGAGAATGCTTTCAGCAGTACATTATGTATATCCCAGTTAGGAGCAAACAGCAGCGACGATTTAGCAGACCTGTTAAAAAAGAAGTTTTTAAACCTCGGTGCAACATCTTCTTTCAACATCGATGCTCCCCGTGCAGTTAAGACCCTTACAGACAAGAAAAAAGAGCTTGCTGCAGGTATTGATGATGAAGCTCTTACTTCATATTACAAGAACGTCGAAAGCATAGAAACTGTCACCAGGGAACTTAACAGTTTACGTTTGCCACCGTCAGAGCCTGCACCGGCCATACCAAAACAGGGTGAAGATTTATTTCGCGAGAACGAGCAGCTTAAAAATGCCACAAGCAGTATCACTTCCGAATATGAGCAGCTAAAGAGCGAACTCAAAAACGAGGGTTTTGAAAGCATCTCTGATATTACTGCACTTGAGACCCTGCACAACAACCTTTGGTCCGTGTCCTTAGCCCCTGACAACACACAGAGTGTTTCTGCTTCTGCTTTCAAAGACAGACTCAAACCTCTTACACTTAAAAGAAACACAATAACAAAATCGGATATTCTTCACGGCTCAATATTCAGCTTTTTTGTTGTTATTTCAATTATTTTATTTGCACTGTCAATGCCTTTTTTAGGTGTTATAGCATTACTTGCTGCACTAATTGCAGGTTTCTTTACAGTGGCATCATTTTTTAGTGAATTTGATAATATCACACGTTTTATGAACAATGGTGAGCATTATGACATTCCTGATGTTTACGCATCCGAAGGCAACAGCCTTCACAATAAGACTGCAGGTGCTAATTCTTTGTCAAATAATAATCCATCCAATAAAGCTATGGACAAAGATACCGCTAAAAAATTGTCCCTCCTTTATAAAAAGCATCTTAGACAGGCAGAAGTCAGCTCAAAGAACAGAAAACTTTTTATCAATTATTTGAACTATATAAAAGAAAACTTCAACAAGCTTGAAGACCTTAAGAAATCAATAGAGGATAACAACAACCGTATATCCACAAATCAGAATCTTTTGCTTGCCCTTAACAATAATAATCTTGATAGTGCCAAGCAATGTTGGACAACTGATAATCTTTTGCTTAAACTTGACTCTCTTGAAGAAGAAAAAACAAAACTTGAACTTTCTATTCAGGAAAACAACAAAATCAAAAAAGAGATTGAAGCAATTGAACTTGCAATCAGTACCATTAAAGAAGTCAGTGCCGGCATGCACGCTGAGTATGCCCCTGAAGTGAACAAAGAAGTTTCCGCCATTTTCAACACTATTACCCGGAGAAATTGCGGTGAACTTCTAATCTCTGAAAAGATGGATATCATCTTAACCGACAGCAACAGGGCCATACCGATTGAGGCACTTAGTCAGGGAACCATTGAACAGATATACTTTTCCCTGCGTCTTGCTGCCGCAAATATGATTCTTGAAGAATGCAGTCTGCCTCTTATGCTTGATGAGGTATTTGCGATGTATGACAACCCAAGACTTGCCCAGACGCTTAAGTATATAAGTAGTGAGCACAAAGGCCAGACCTTTATATTCTCCTGCCAGAACAGGGAACGCTTGATTGCAGAAAAGCTTGAGATACCTTTTACCTCTATAAAGTTGTAGAAGTTGAATACTTATTAACAATAAGTTATGTGAATTTATCATGATAACAATATCTGCTTTAT
Source organism: Lachnospiraceae bacterium (assembly GCA_045603305.1). Classification (GTDB taxonomy): domain Bacteria; phylum Bacillota; class Clostridia; order Lachnospirales; family Lachnospiraceae; genus JAFRXK01. The sequence goes on from JAZULV010000027.1 coordinate 7,138, forward strand.
TTATACAGAATCGTTTACACTCATGACACGAATCGTACCGCACATGTGACGGTACGATTCTTTACATTTTTTATGTCTGTTGCTACTTTTAAATCACCTGCCGGCAACAAACGAGAAAGGACATAGAAAATGAAAAAGAATGCAAAAAGAACGTTATTTTTAGGAATTATATTTATTACAGCATTTGCTGTATGGACATTGTTAATACAGACGGCAGATGTCCAGCCCCTTGGACAAAACGGAACCGATATAGGTTTTGCTACATTTAACTCATGGTTTCATAATTTAACCGGTGTGCATATGACAACCTATATTATTACTGACTGGCTGGGACTTGTACCGTTATTTGTCTGTATGATATTTGGCGGAATCGGACTTTTTCAATTGATTAAACGAAGAAGTCTTTTTAAAGTAGATTGGGACATTATATTCCTGGGGATATATTATGTTATAGTGATATTGGGATACCTTATATTCGAGATGATTCCTATCAATTACAGACCAATACTTATCAACGGATTTATGGAAGCTTCCTACCCGTCATCAACAACACTGCTTGTACTAAGTGTTATGCCAACACTTATTTTTCAGGTTAATCGCAGAACAGAAAATGCTATAATCAAAAATGCTATTGTCATATTAACAATTATCTTTTCTGCATATATGGTAATAGGAAGACTGCTTTGCGGAGTTCATTGGTTTACCGACATCGTGGGGTCTGTTTTGTTAAGCGCAGGGTTGTTTTATATCTATAAAGCAGTTGTTTTGTTGTTTTACGAAAAAGAAAAATAATTTGGAGGTTCTACCATGGAATTTCATGAAAAGCTGCAGGAACTAAGAAAAAGCAGGGGGCTTACCCAGGAAGAATTAGCCGAAGCTTTATATGTATCAAGAACAGCAATTTCAAAGTGGGAATCCGGAAGAGGTTACCCGAACATCGACTCATTAAAAGAAATATCAAGTTATTTTTCAGTAACAATTGATGATTTGCTATCAGGAGAGAAATTACTCTCTATTGCCGAGAAAGAAAACAAATCCAACCTTCGGAGCATGTGTGATTTGCTATTTGGAATTGTCGATTTGTTTTCATTTGCCCTTATCCTTTTACCGCTTTACCCAAACACGGTTAACGGATATGTTTATTCGGTAAGCCTGCCAGCCTATACCCAAACAACGCCATTTAACCGCTTGATTTACTGGATTATGTTTATTGCTCTGATTGTGGTTGGAACTATAAAGATACTGCTGACAAAACTCCGAATTGAAAAGCATCACAATATTGTCACAGGCATTTCGATGGGGCTTAGCATTCTGATTGTGTTTTTTTTGGCAATGTCAAGAGAAGCCTATGCTATAACTGTGGCATTTCTGCTGTTAGTAATAAAAGGTGCACTACTTTTAAAATATATAAAAACAGGGAAGTAAAGCGAAGCTTCCTTGGCGGCAAAGCCGCCATTTCCCACTTTCTGAACTGCACAGAAATATTGCTGTAATTTAAGAGGGGATATTTTTCTTTGCCTTGCGCCTTGATGGCGGCCTGTCGCCTGAACGAAGCTTCCTTGGCGGCCTGCCGCCCTTTCACACTTTCTGAACTGCACAGAAATATTGCTGTAGTTTAAGAGGGGATATTTTTCTTTGCCTTGCGCCTTGAAGGCGGCTTGCCGCCTGAACGAAGCTGGCAAAGAAAAATATCCCCTTTAAAATTACTACTCAATATTTCTGTGTTTTTCAAGAATTGCATTAATTCTATCGTAAGGATCCAGTAAATCCTGCATGGACGCTTCATGATTGAGCGTATCAATAATAAGTGCCACATACTTGGTCATATCTACGCTTACATAGTAAGGTCTTGATAACACCTCCGGACTCTGGTAGATAAGGTTTGTAGTAAATATCTTATCAATTAATCCCTTCTCATAACATTCATCAAATATTCTCATACCATTGGTGAATAAGCCAAAGGTTGCACAGGCAAACACCCTTTTTGCCTTTCTTCTCTTGAGCTCCTTCGCCACATCAATAAGACTTGTACCGGATGAAATCATATCATCAATAATAAGCACATCTTTACCCTCTACATTCGTTCCTAAAAACTCATGGGCTATAATAGGGTTGCTTCCATTCACCACCTGAGAGTAATCCCTGCGCTTGTAGAACATACCTACATCCACGCCCATAACAGTAGCAAGATACACTGCCCTGTTCATGGCACCCTCGTCAGGACTGATAACCATAAGATGGTCGCTGTCTACCTGCACATCCGGCACAGCATTAAGCAGTGCCTTAATAAACTGATAGTTCGGACGAACATTGTCGAAGCTCTTAAGCGGAATTGAATTCTGTACTCTAGGGTCATGGGCATCAAAGGTAATAATACGGTCTACACCCATGCTTACAAGTTCCTGAAGAGCGTATGCACAGTCCATGGACTCCCTGCCGGTCTTTCTGTGCTGTCTGCTCTCATAAAGGAAAGGCATGATAACAGTAATCTCTCTTGCCTTACCTGAAGCAGCATCTATTATACGCTTTAAATTCTGATAATGATCATCCGGTGACATATGATTGGTATGACCGTAAGCAGAGTAAGTAACACTGTAGTTACATACGTCTACAATAATATATAAATCATCTCCTCTTACAGACTCTAAAAGCTCACACTTTGCCTCTCCGGAAGAAAATCTGGGCTGTCTTAAGTCAATCAGATAAGTATCTCTGTTATAATCATCATAAAGAGTCTCCTCAGCTCTGCCCTTTCTCCACTCTATAAGATATTCATCAACCTTCTTGCTAAACTCCTTGCAGCCTGTGCCTGCCGCCACACTCAGTCTTCCTATTGGTAATGTTTCAAATTCAGCCATCTCTATCTACCCGCTTTCTTCTTTTTAGTTCTTAAATCATCGCCATACATCGGTATATACTTGTAGTTACTAAAAATTCTTGAAGCTACTCTTTCAGAATAAATGTCTCTGATATCCGCAGCCTTCAGATTAGTTGAAATTATTACCGCTTTATTTCTTAAAATACGGTCATTTATGCAATTAAACAACTCTGAATTAGTAAGGCTATTATTAAGCTCAGTTCCCAAATCGTCAATAATCAGAAGATCACAGTCATTTGCCAGTGCATACATATTCTCGTAATCCTCATCATCACGATTTATCCTTCTGCCTGAGAGCATATCAAAAAGCCTGTCTGCTGTAAGATACACCACCGAATGCCTGCTGTCAATAAGTTCTTTTGCAATGCAGTGAATAAGAAATGTCTTGCCCACTCCGGATGGTCCGCTGAAAATAATGTTATTAACCGAATCCTTGTTATCAAAATTCTTAAGATACTCCTTAATAACTCCATTCACCAGCTTGTCCATGTAAGTTCTAAGAGACATACCGCCCTGCTCTGCAATCTTGTAATCTTCGCTAAAATAGCTCCAGTCAAAGGTATCAAAATTCTCTCTTAAAAGCACCTGATCCATATAAGACTGTTTATACAATAGGTCAATCTCCAGCTTCTTCATGCAGGTACACTTAACACCACTAACATAGCCTGTATCCCGGCACGCTTCACAGTCATATATCTCATCTAAATAATCTGCAGAAAATCCACCGCCTGTAAGAAGTGCCTCTCTCTCTTCTCTAAGCTCATTCATCTTGTGCCTATACTTCTCCAAAGAGTTCTCTTCTTTATTAAGCAGTGCTTTTGCCCGATTAACGGAGATTCTTCTCATCTCATCCTCAAACTCTATTATCCCCGGAAGCTTTGAATATACCTCTTCGATTCTCGCCTCATGTATCTTTCTGTTCCTGCTCTGTATACGTCCGTAATGACGCATAATCTCATCATACTGCACATTGCTAAGCCCCATATATCTCACCTCTAATATGCATTAATGTCTATCATCAAATCCTCATAATCCGCATCTCTCTGCTCAAAATTATGAAACTTGTTGTTCTTAACTGTATGCTTTCTGTTCGGCTGTGAAGACTCTGAAATCCTTCCCTTAGCCTTCTGTTCTTCTTTGTGTGCTGCATCCAGCTTTCTAATATCATCTATGTGTTTTACACTGCTCTTCTTCCAGTCCTTAAGTATGCCTTCGACATATCTGAAATCCGCACTGTGAAGCCTGTCCATAGTCCTTTTACACGCCTCAACCACGATATTAACATCAAATCCGTAGTCTTTAAACCAGCGTTCGATATTATTCTTTTCTTCCGGTGTAGGATATCTTCCGCTAAGTCCAAGTGCCTTCATAACCGTATACACATCCTTATGGCACACTACTCCCTGAACCTTAGCCTGTTCCAAAGTTACTATGCCGCGGTTATACCAGTCTCTTGCCACAGCCTCCATATATCTTATACTCTTATGACCTTCACCCACACAAATCTCTACTATGTACTCTATTACTTCCAAAGGAAGCTTAAGCACATCATACATATACGCAAAGGACTCCACATTTGCCTTGCTAAGTGTAGTTCCTGTATACTGCTGGACCGCCACCAGAAAAGCACCAAAATCCTCGTCACCATTAACCTTTTTTATATCCGGCTTCTCATTCGGACATACATTATCTGCCTCAGTTTGCGGCTTATTCTTTGTAGATTGGCTAACACTGTCAGTCTTAATAATATAACTCTGTTCCTTTGTAGCGGCCTGCCTTTCCTTGTAATTGGCACCTTCAATAAAAGACTTAATCGTAACACCACTGATAACATTTTCATCACTATACTTAAGCACCAGAAGGTTCATCTTCTCCCAGTACTTAAGCGCACGCATAACCGTGTTCTCGTTAAGTGCTAAAGAATCTCCCAAAACTGCCAGAGACATCTCCCTGCTCCTGTCTGACAAATAATAAAGAAGCATGAGATATACTTTAACATAATCACCATTAGCATCTACCATATAATTGCTTATAAACTTTGAGCTTACCGCTACACTGCTGTCAGCATCACTATCCAGTACAATTCCTCCCATGCCTTTACCCTCCAAATAAAAACAGTGGGTTTATTATAACATAGTATCAACCAAATGAGAATATTATTTTTGGCCTCAAAACCGTCCCCAAGGGGCTTTTCCCTAAATTGTGGATATTGTGGACACTGTGGATATTTTGTTGTAATAAACAATATTTTATCAAAAAACCTTGCAAAATAAAGCTTTTTTATATTGCTAATAACTTATTTTCGACAAAAATTTATCCACATACAAATCCGATTAATCTGTGGATAAATATGTGGATAATGTGGATAACTTATATACCAAGCAGACTTTCGCCCAGTTTTACTATGTCTCCGGCACCCATAGTTATCAACATTTCACCGTGGACACAATTTTGTAAAATAAAATTTTCTATATCATCAAAAGACTCAAAATAAACTGCTTTTTTGCCTCGCTTTTCTATCTCATCTGCCAAATTCGCAGAACTTACACCTAAATTGTCAGTTTCTCTCGCCGGATAAATCTTAGCCAGGATAACTTCATCCGCAAGGCACAACGCCTCGGCAAACTCCTCTAAAAACGCCTTAGTTCTTGTATAAGTATGTGGCTGGAAAACACACCACACCTTAGAAGCGCCGGTTTTCTTAGCCGCAGCAAGTGTAACCTTGATTTCATCCGGATGGTGGGCATAATCATCAACTATCATAAGTCCGCCTATCTCACCCTTATACTGAAATCTTCTGTTAACGCCTTTATATGCTTCAAGACCGCTCTTTACATCTTCCGGTGCGACACCACATAACATTGCAGCCACTGCTGCCGCAGTCGCGTTAATTACGTTGTGTTCTCCCGGCACATTCATAGTGGCTGTAAAAAGCTCCTCATCACCACAGCACAAAGTAAATGTGGCTCTTGCCAGATTATCGAAACTAATATCCTTAGCATAATAATCAAAGCTGCTCTCTGTTCCAAAGGTTACTACCTTGCACTCAAGGTCTTTTGTGAGCTCATCTAACTTCTCAATATCACCGTTAATAATCAGAGTACCATTCTTATCAAGCTTCTTGGCAAACAACCTGAATGAATGTCTGATATCGTCTATATCCTTAAAGAAGTCCAGATGGTCCTCACCAATATTAAGTACAATCTCCATGGTCGGGAAAAATGACAGGAAACTGTTGGTATACTCACAGGCCTCGGTAACAAAGCAGTCCGACTTACCAATTCTTATATTGCCTCCGATACTCGGCAAAATACCGCCCACAGATATGGTAGGATCAGTATCTGCACCGATAAGAATCTCGCTTAACATAGAGGTAGTACTGGTCTTTCCATGTGTTCCTGAAACTGCTATGGCAGTCTTGTAATTGACCATCATCTCACCAAGAAGCTCCGCCCTTGAAAGCATCGGAAGTTTTCTCTCCACTGCCTCCATATACTCAGGATTATCAGAGTGAACCGCAGCGGTATATACCACAACATCCACATCATCCTTTATATTCTCACGGCGCTGTCCATACATAATGTCAGCACCATCTAAAGCAAGTTTTTGTGTAAGTTCGCTCTCATGGGCATCAGAGCCGCTTACCTTAAATCCGGCCGCCATAAGCACTGTAGCCAGTCCGCTCATGCTTATGCCGCCTATACCTATAAAATGAACCTTCACCGGCTTATTAAAATCTATCTGATACATCTAATCCACCTCTGCTCACAAAATCTACAAGAACATAATAACACATATTATTTTTTTTGCAAACTTATAACAAAACTCTTTGTATATCTCTGGTTTTCATAATGTTTAAGTGACAATGTTCCGCCATGCATGTTTACTATCTTTGAGGCTATGCTAAGTCCCAGTCCGTTTCCGCCGTTACTGTTTCTCGATTCATCACCAACCACAAAAGGTTCAAATATGTGCTCTGCTATTTCAGAATCAATTATATCTCCGTCATCTGCAATGTTGATTTCTATAACATCGTCTTTTAATAACAACTCTGTCAATACAGTAGTCCCTGATTTATTATGCTTTAAAGCATTGTTAAGAAGATTGGCAATGACTCTGGATAACTGTATCTTATCAGCTTCAACATTAATAATATTTTCCGGAATATTCACTTCAAGATTTATACCTTTATTTTCAAAATCAATATATGTTCTTGCTACATTTTCTCTTAAAAGCTCTGCAATATCAAATATCTCTGTTTTTAATTCGAACTCATCACTGTTTAATTTAGAATACTCCAAAAGCAGTGATATTAACTCATCTACTTTTAGGCTTTTCTCATATATCGAAGAAATATACTCTTTCTTTTTATCTTCATCTGTTACCACACCATCAGAAATCGCTTTAGCATATCCTGATATAGTTGTTATAGGGGTCTTTAAGTCATGAGCAATATCCGCAAACAGCATGTTTCTGTTTTCTTCATATTTTTGCTTGCATTTTTTATCTTCCTCTATATTCTCTGCCATAATGTTAAAAGCATCTCTCATCTTAACAAATTCATGCTCTGTCTCAAAATCCAGCCTTATCTCCAGATTACCCTCTGTTACCTGCTCCATTCCTCCGGTAAGTTCTTTTATAGGTTTATCAATCTTTGATATTACAATTCGTATAAATGAAACCGCAGCAATCACATAAGGCACTATAAGCATCAGCCACAAAAAAGCAAATATTATAAATACTGCAATATCATACAACTCACTGCCGCCAATAACAACGGAGGTGTTAATCTCCGGCAAATCAATATATCTTTCCAACACCCTCGATATTAATGACACATAATGTTCCACAAATCCATAAGACAAAATATAACCGGCAAACATCTTTATCAGAATCAGTGATATATCTGTAAATGCCCCGGTAAACCCTTTTGCCCCAAACATACTGTCTATATACAGATACTCTCTCATAATAGGAAACACTACATTATAGTACAGCGTATTGATAACCATCTCGCTTAAAGCGGTAACACCTATGATTATTATGAATTTTTTAATAAGATATATTTTTAGCGTATTATTTCTATCCATCTACTTCTCCAGCCGATACCCCAGGCCTCTTATTGTTCTTATGTACTCGTCTTTATTATCGGATAATTTAGCTCTAAGCTTGCTTATACAGACCATAATACTGTTATCATCAACAGCAAAATCTTCTCCCCAGCCCTGTTCAAATATCTGCTGCTTTGTAAATACCTTTCCCGGATTCTCCATAAAAAGTTTCATTATCTTATATTCTACGGAAGTAAGCAAAATAGGTTCATTGTCTTTATACAAAACACATTCATCCATATTAAGAACCAGATCACCTGTTGCAACCTCTGTTTTTACACCGGAATCTGCACCAAGCTTATAAAATCTCCTGATATTAGAATTAACTCTGGCAACTACCTCTAATGGATTAAAAGGCTTTGTAATGTAATCATCAGCTCCCAAATCCAGTCCTAATATCTTGTCGGAATCACTAACCTTTGCAGAAATAATTATTACAGGCATTCTATTGTTCTCTCTAAGTTTCTTAACAAGTCTGAAACCATCCATTCCCGGCATCATGACATCAGCAAGAAGCATAGAAACTTCCTCTGAATCCAGTATTTTTAAAGCTTCCAGTCCATTCACTGCCTCAAGAATTCTATATCCTTCTTTCTCCAGATACAGCCTCAATAAATCTCTTATCTCCGGCTCATCATCTGCAATCAATATCTTATATGGCATCTCTATTCCTCCGCCTGCTTTGCACGTCTTACTACCATCTCCATCGGCTCACCAATTTCGATAATATGTCCATCCGGATCATATATACGAATTACTTTCTGTCCCCAGTCATGCTCTATGCATTTATTTATATATTCAATATGATAGGGACTATTCTCCAGCTTATTTAGAAAATCATCAATATTCTCTTCTTCAAAATATAATTCTGCATCGTTTCCACGGCAGGAAACCTCTCTGTCTATAAATTTTTTCCAAAGCCTCTGTTCCTGCAACACAAGACCTTCTGTAAGCACTACATTCTCACCAAAGTCAGCAATCACTTCAAGACCAAATAAATCTTTATAAAATGCCTTTGAAGCTTCTATATTTTTCACTACAAATAATATATTTTTTAATCTCATCATTTACCCCTCTGTATATTCAAAAAGTCCTCCACGCTATGGTGAAGGACTAAAACATCTATCCAGCCACTCTTATACCTTATATCGGCAAGCGGTACTCTGCATTAAATTTTAGCAACTGTAAAACAGATAGTCAATATCCGTACTCATAATATATACACAGCTTACGCCTGCACTTCTGCAACTTTATCTGCTCCGCTTAATCTTCTGTAAAGTGCGGCTGTAGTATAATTAATATATGGTGTTACATAGAACATATGAAGTATTCCTAAAGTACAAACAGATAATAATATCCATCCTAAAAATGATAAATTCAATACAAAAGCATCCCACTTATGTCCCATCATCATCTGCTTACTTAATGCAAAGGCTTCTTCCTTGCTGATGTCAGGATTGTCACCAAGAATATATGGTACCATCAGATATTCGAAGCTTTTTATTATACCCGGAATAACAAATAAAAGTGACCATAAGATAATATATAAATCTCTAAAAAACATAACCTTTACTGTATTCTTATAATTCTTTGTAAATCCGCTTACAACTTGATTAAGGTCTCCATCTGTTTCAACCGAATGATTATAGAACTTCTGAACACCCACTATAAGCGGATTGCCCAAAAATGCACCTATTAACATAGCTATTGCTATCGCTATTAATAATCCAATAAAAAAAGCTATAACAAAAATCACTATACTAACAGCCATTTCTGTTTCACTAAGTGTATTTCCGATATATTCACTTAGTTCGTCACTGTTAATATCCGCATTTTCTTCATAAATAAACTCATCCATATTATAAGCTTCATCATATGAATTATTATTTACGCTAAAATTACCTGAAAAGCCCAAAGAACCCGTCAATAACATCATGAGCAGCCCTGCAACAACAGCCTTCCAGTAATTCTTTTTTAGAGCCGCCTTAGCCTTCTCCTTTAACTCTTTTCTAGTCCACATACTCGAATCCTCCTAAATTCAGCGGATTGTATCCGCAATGTTTTATTTATGTATATATAATATCAGTCTATTCTTAAAGTAAAAATCGACTTTTCTTAAGTTAACCTTAAATACTTCTTAATAACTTTCAACAATCCTTATATTCTCAATCCCCCCTATTAGAATCGAGTAGGAGGGGGTGACTAACCCCCGTCCTCTCACACCACCGCTCATGCGGGTCCGCAAGCGGCGGTTCGGTTGTTCTAAGATGTGCCTATGCCTTGCACTATTTATTCCTAACTCTAAGCGTTCTTATCTTTTACTCTCGGTTTCCAACCTACCCTCAAATAAGCAACCTCTTTCGAGCAACTGCTATCTTCAAGTATCAGATAAATAGCGTCTGTCTTTTCCCAACCGTCAAGTCCTTTCCTCCATTTACTTTCATAAACTTCTTCGGTACTACGACTTGAACTGACTTCTGTATGTTCAGCCATATCTTTCAATATAGGTTACTAAGGAGTAAATTCATTCATTACTCTGCAAAGCGTACCATACAGACCTCCCCAGTTAAGGTGCGTAATCTTTCCCTCCACCTATCTGCCACATTTACACAATATATCTTCGGATAGTTATAGGGCTTCAGTTTGTCTGGCAACCTTACCCGACATATCATGCCTTATATGTGATTTCTGTCCGTCAGACCAGAGGTTTGCCATCCGACTTCCTTCAGATTCCACCTCACGATGAACACCCTTGTCTTTGGCTGTAAGTTTCCCACTATCAGGGCACTTTACGGACTTACACCGATTAGATTACGCCCATGCTGGGCGAACCAAAACAGATGCCTGCTTTCACAGACATCTGTTATATAACATTAATATTAATTCACTAGTTCAATATGGAACTGTTCTGGGTTCCCGGGAATATATACTCGTAAGCATCAGTTGAAAGCACAATCTCGGAAATAGTTCTTCTGTTGTTAGCAACCTTCTTCATTGCTGCCACATACTCTTCTATCTGGGTTGCATCCATAGCCACACCCTCTGTCGGTGTAAACTCTCCGGTATAGCGGTTATAATATCCTGCATCCGTAAGCCAGCAGCCGGAGTTAAAGGCTACAAGTGCCTGAGAATCTGAAAGGATATCCGTACCTGAAAGCATTCTTGAGTCATATTCTAAACCAAGCAGATTAGAAAGGGTAGGAAGTATATCTACCTGACAGCAAACCTTATCAACCTGTACCGGTTCTTCCATGCTTGCAGACCACAATATAAGCTTGCTCTTGTATACATCATAATCAGTGAGCATTGATTCATCTAAAGAATCCGCCAATGCCTGTGAGTCACCGGATGTAAAGCTCTTACCTGCAAGCTCTCCGATAGTAGCCACATCAAAGTAAGGTATATGGTCCGGTGCCATAACAATCAAAGTCTTATCAGCAATTCCGGCTTCCTCAAGTCTCTTAATTAAGTATTCAAGAGCCTTGTCAAGCTCAATTACTGTAGCAAGGTAAGCCTGGGTGTTCTCAGTATAAGTTGTACCGCTAACCAGTGCCTGATTCTTAAGAGAAATTGCATTCTCTCCATTGAAACCATATCTCTGGTGACCACTGATAGTCACATAGTAAGCATTGAAAGGCTTATCGCTATTAATATACTGGTCAACTGTCTGTTCTATACAGTAAAGGTCTGACTGTGGCCAGATAGCCTTGCCATTGGCATTGGTCTCCATAGTGAAACCACTGCCCTCCTGTACCCACTTATATCCCATGTTAGTGTGGGACTCATATCGTCCGTACATGTTACCATTTGCATGGAAACCAATAGATGCATAACCAAGTCGGTTTAACTGCTGTGCAAGATTAAAATACCAGTTGGTACCGTTAATACCACTCTCCTTCATAATCATCGGATTACCATTCTTCGGGTAGAGTCCAAGCATATTCTGGCACTCACCACCGGAAGTACTGGTGTAATGAAGGGCGGTGTAGAAATTGTTAAATACAAAGCCTTCATTGGATAACTTATAAAGAGTTGGGGTCAGTTCTTCGCTGATACCATATCCGGTCAAACCTTCGGCAGTAATAAATATAACATTATATCCTTCGAACATGCCGGTGTACTTATTTTTATTGGTTGGTGTTACACTGTTAAAATACTTGCAAAGCCAGCTTAAATCGTCATTGGTTGCATTATTCGCCAAAGTCTCCAAATCTACATTCATCATATTAGGAGACATGTCGGTGTTAACCGGCTTGCCGTTAGGAAGCAACTCCACCTGCGGTTCTGTAGCACCCTCAGACTCTGACTCGCTCTGACCTTCTGTAGAAGCCTCTGTTGTATCCGGCTGGTTTACAGGAAAGCTTGGTGTTTCAAAATCATCATCCAGCTGTCTGTCCACGCCGAAAAGTGAGTGTTTCAAATCAAGCCTTAACATAGTAATGATACCAAGCTGCTGTACCTGGTCGTCAACATTGGTATCTGTTGAATACAACATCTTAGGTGTATAATCGCCCTTCCAAGGCATATTAACCATCAAAAGACCTAACCAATGTGTAACTGTAAATAAAATAAGCACTGCAACTGTCAGTCTGAATTTCTTTCTCTTAAAATCAAAGAACTTTCGTCCTATTATCAGCAAGAATATAAACGGTAAAAACATTAACAAAATACCAAAAATATTACTGAATATACCCTTGATAATGGCACTCATATAATCGGTAAGCTTGTTCTCTGCCGCGGTCTCTGCCACACTGAAAAGCTGGTAATACTGCGCCAGTATCTTCTTGGTCATCATCTCAATACAGAAAATCAAACCTGCAGCAAAAGTTATCACATAAGTAGTAATCTTATTTACCCTCTCGCTAAAATTAATTGCAAGTGATGAAAGCAAAAATCCCAGTGACATTGAAAAGAACAGCCATACCGGCCAATACTTTATTCCGGCACCCATATATATATGGAATACAAATTCCAGATAGAAAAATGCTATCGGTAAAAACACTGCCGGTCCTAATACGGAAAGAAAGCCCATAAATCCCTCCGGTCTCTTTTTTCTTCTATCTCTTCTGCGTCTTCTGCGTCTTCTTCTATTATTATGTCCATCATTCATCAGAATCACCCCTCGTATATCACTTAACTTAAGTTATCTTATTATGTATAAAATTTATTGTCAACATATTACGTAAATTCTTAATATAAAACAATTACCAGTTTTATTTAAATTATGATAAACTCCTCTGCTTACCAAAAAGTAACCTGCCTTAACAAATCAGTATATAAAAATGACAGTACAACGAATATGTCATACTGTCATATATATGTCACAAGTAAGCTCTGTTACTCAGCTGAAACTTCGTTGTCTTCGCCTTCAGCTGTCTCTGCTTCTGTCTCTTCAGCCTCTGTTTCTTTCTCCTCAGCCTTTGTATCTGCCTCAGTTTCTTCTTCAAGAATGCCTGCTAAATCAGAAACAACCAGTGTCTCTGCCTTGTATGTTGGCAAGCTTGGAAGATACTCATCATTATACCATCTGTGAATCTCCATACCAAGAACTGCAACAATACCAACAACAACAATAACAAACGCTGAAAGCCATGCAATCTTTGAAAGCTTCTTAGCTCTCTTCTCCTTTGCAAGAATCTCTTTTCTGTTGGCTTTCTGCTCTTTATACTTATTTACCTTCTCCTGACTCATCTTAATGTTTCCTTTCTGCGATGTATTCTAAGTAATCTGCCGATTAACAAATAATCAAATATCTTTATATTCTGCCGACAACTCACTAGATTATTTTAACACAATACTGCCAATTGTTCAAGACTTCGATTCAAGTTTCTTGAACTGCATTGAATAAAGATGCTCATAAATACCGCCTTTTTCAATAAGTTCTTCGTGAGTACCTTCTTCTGCAATGCCATCTTCAGTGACTACAAGGATTTTTCCGGCATTTCTTATGGTAGAAAGCCTGTGGGCAATAACAAAGGTTGTCCTTCCCTTAGCCAATCTTTCTAAAGACTCCTGAACTATTCGCTCACTTTCATTATCAAGTGCAGAAGTTGCTTCGTCAAGAAGAAGAATAGGCGGATTTTTAAGGAAAACTCTGGCAATTGAAATTCTCTGTTTCTGACCGCCTGAAAGTTTAACTCCTCTTTCACCGATGTATGTGTCAAAACCGTTAGGAAGTGCAGAAATAAAATCATAAGCTCCTGCTTGTTTTGTTGCCTCAATTATTTCTTCTTCCGTAGCACCGGGTTTACCGTAAATAAGGTTATCTCTGATTGTTCCGCTGAAAAGATAAACATCCTGAGCCACAACACCTATATTTTTTCGGAGTGAGTGGAGAGTAATATCTTTAATGTTTCTGCCGTCAACAAGAATTTCACCACTTTCAGCTTCATAGAAACGTGGAATAAGGTTACAGAGAGTTGTTTTACCACCACCGCTGGGGCCTACAAGAGCAAGATTTTCACCTTTCCTGAGATGAAGATTTAAGTTTCTGAGAATCTGTTTTTCACCTTTCACATAACTGAAAGAAACCTCTCTGAATTCAATTTCACCTTCAACATTTTCAATATCAACAGCATTCTCGCTATCAATAATTTCCGGTATTTCGTCCATAATTTCAGTAAATCTTTCAACACCCGTAACACCGCGGCTGAACTGTTCGCTGAAATCAACAATACTTCTTACTGAATTGAGAAGTGTTGAAACAAGAAGCAGACTTGCTGCAAAATCACCTGCTGCAATTTTGCCTTCTTTCATAAGCCATGCACCCATTGCAATAACAGCAATGTACATTGTACCATTAATAAGGCCTACCGTTGCATGGAAAGAAGCCATATATTTATAGCCTCTGATTTTCACTTTTATGTACTCGTCACAGCCTGCAAGAAATTTTTTCTTTTCCGTTTCTTCGTTTGTGAATGAACGCACAACTTTTACACCTAAAAGACTGTCTTCAAGACGTGCATTTATTTCGCCTATCTGATGTCTGTTTTCTTTGAAAGTATCACGCATTTTTGTTCGGGTTTTCTTGGTAAGAAGAACCATAAAGGGGAACAAGATGAAAACTGCAACTGCAAAGCGGATATCCATTGTTGCAAAGATGTAAAAGCTTGCAAGGAATTTTACAATTGTCATCAGAATCATTTCAGGGAAATGATGTGACCACTCAGCAACATCGAAAAGGTCTGATGTCATTCTCGACATAAGCTGA
>JAZULV010000028.1:0-34673 GCA_045603305.1 Lachnospiraceae bacterium
TAATGTATAAAATTTATTTTTTATCAAGGTAAGAACAGATTTATTATTAACCTTAAAAAACATTCCGCTTATTATAAAAAATGCAGGCATATGAAATGTATAAATAAAGTCATGTATTGCCCCTGTTAGAAAAATATGTCCAATCAATACCATAATAATTAGTATAGCTTTTGTAATATCTAAATATTCAATGCGTTTTGACATTTATGAAAATCTCCTTATGTTGTAAATATGTACATTATATCAAAGTTTACAAATATCAGAGGATAATTGTAATTTTGCATATATATCTTCTTTCTTTGAAATTTGCGACCACCTCGAATTGCACACTGTTAGACTTATCAATTAACCTTTTGCAACAGACACACCACCTCACAATGCACCGTCATCGCAAACATATCCACCGGCACTGCCTTTACGGCCTTATACCCCTTCTTCTTAAAGCACTCCAAATCTCTTGCCAGTGTGTCCGGGCCACAGGATATATACACTACCTTTTCAGGGTTTAATACCGCTACTGCGTCTATAAACTTCTCGTCGCTGCCGCTTCTTGGCGGATCCATAATTACTACGTCGGCCTTCTCTCCTGCTGCCGCCATCTTCTGCATAAACTCGCCGGCATCATTTTTATAAAAGGTTATGTTCTTTGTATTATTAAGTTTTGCGTTCTTTACTGCGTCCTTTACTGCGTCAGGGTTCAGCTCTACGCCGATTACCTCGCCAGCCTTGTCCGCCGCAGTTATGCCTATAGTACCTATGCCGCAGTAAGCATCGATTACACGCTCTTTGCCTGTAAGTCCTGCAAACTCTATCGCCTTTGAGTAAAGCTTCTCTGTCTGGACTGAATTTACCTGATAAAAAGACTTAGGTGATATTATAAATCGCTTGCCGCACAACTCATCCTCAATGTAACCCTTTCCGTAAAGGACGATTTCACGCTCGCCCAGCACCATGCTTGTACTCTTGTTATTAATATTAAGCACCACTGTTGTAATCTCAGGATGCTTCTGTCTCAAAGCTTTTATAAAATTGTTCTTTGAAGGGAATACTGCATCGGCGGCCACAAGCACCACCATAACCTGTCCGGTCTTGTGTCCTACCCTTATAAGGATGTGACGCAGATATCCATAGCCGGTATCTTCATCATAAGCCTTCATCTTAAATGACGGCATAAGGGACACTATGGTCTGAATTATCTCTCCGGCAGTTTCATTTTCAATAAGACAGTTTTTTACCGGCACCACTCGATGAGTCTTCGCCTCGTATACTCCGGATACAATCTTGCCACGGTTTACATCCAGCACTGCATGAACCTTATTTCTGTAATGGTATGGGTTGTCCATGCCAATAATTTTATCAACCTTGACATACTTTCCAAGCAACTCATTAATAGTCTTCTGCTTCATTGAAAGCTGCTTCTCGTATGGCAAATCAATGTACTGGCAGCCACCACATTTTGAACTCACAGGACACAGACTATTCTTTTTTGACTTTGCACTCTCGTTAGTCTGCTCAGTCTCTTTTGACTTCAAATTGCTTACATTACTCTTTTTAAATTTGCTGCCAACATATTTATCTTTACCTGTAACATTCTTTGGTGCATCCTTCCCTTTTTCTCCGGTGCCTTTGGCTGTAATCCTACCGGCTGTATCATTCTTAAAAGAAGTGCTTCTACTCACCTGACTTCTTCCATTCACCTTTACATTATTATTGTTCTTTGTATTCTTACCTTCGCTTGCTCTGCTCACTTTTATATTCCTTCCATATCAAATTCAGGGATAAAACTTTCCTTTGCAGTCTCCCCCTCCTGTATAAAACCATTCTCCACACCAAGCTCTATGGCGTAATCAACCACTTCGTCGTACTCGCTTTCACTAAGCCTGCGGTTTATCTTAGGATAATCCTCTAGACCGCAAAGTGGTGTATACTGGTTCATTATACTATAAAATATATTATTTTCATAATTGTCATACAAATATTTAATTACCTTTTTTGAATCCGACGTATAGCCCGGAAGTACAAGATGGCGGACTATCACGCCTCTTTCTAAAAGCTCCTCATTGTCATCAAATACAATTTCTCCAACCTGCTTAACCATCTCATCTATCGCAGCCGTTGCTACATTAAAATAGTCCGGTGCGTTGGAATATTCCCTGCTTATACCACTGTAAAAATACTTTAAATCGGCAAGATAAATGTCTACCAGACCATCAAGCATCTTAATAGTTTCAACATTTTCGTAGCTTGCAGTATTGTAGACTATAGGCAGGCCAAGCCCCTCTGCCCTTGCCTTCTTTAGGGCTGTAACTACTTGAGGAACATAGTGGGTCGGAGTCACCAGATTTATGTTATGAGCCCCCTTACTTTTAAGCTCAAAGAAAATCTCAGTAAGTCTCGTGGCACTCACTTCCTTACCGATATGACCTATGGCAATATTTCGGTTCTGGCAGTATACACATTTTAAAGAACAGCCGGAAAAGAATACTGTTCCTGAGCCATTAGTACCGGAAATAACCGGCTCCTCCCACATATGCAGTGCCGCCCTTGCAAGAAATATCCGGTTGTCCATGCCACAGTAACCTGCCTGTCCGGCATTTCTATTTACCATGCAGTTTCTCGCACAAAGCCCACAATTATCTAACTCCTTAAAATGCATTACTATTCTTCCTCCAAAGCCGCCGCTTCAATCTCTTTCCTCGTAGGTATCGCCGGAATACCACCCTTTTTCTGAACACAAAGTGAACCGGCTATATTTCCGTAAATCATCGCACTATTTAATCTCTCATCGGTTATATCATCGACACTATTTACCCCATCAATCAGAAGCTTCGATAAAAAGCTTCCCCAGAAAGCATCTCCGGCACCGGTTGCATCAACCGCCTTGACCTTACGTCCGCTAATCTGCTCTGAGACAACACCGTTGTCGCTATCCTTCAAATAATACTTCGCACCGTCAGCGCCAAGAGTGAGCACTACCGCTTTAATATCATGCTTCTCCATAAATGCCGGGATATTTTCAACACCACCTACAAATTCAGTCTCTTCGTCGGAGATTTTGAGCAAATCAATATACGGAAGCACTCGCTCAACCTGAGCCGCACACTCCTCCATGCTCCAGATTTTATCCCTGTAATTTATATCAAATACAACTATCTTACCCAGCTCATGGGCAGTCTTCATTGCATATACAATTGCATCAGCCGACGGATTACCTGACATACCTACACTGCCCGCATTTAAAATCTTCGTATTCTTTATATCCTCTAACCTTACATCCGCCTCAGACAACAACAAATCGGCTCCCGGCTTTCTTACAAAGGTAAAAGAACGCTCGCCGCCCTCTGTTAAAGTCACAAAAGCAAGAGTGGTAACTGCCTCATCAGTAAGCTTCGGACACAAAAGTTTAACATTGTCTTTCTTAAGTGTATCTGCAAGCAGTCTGCCGAAATCATCATCCCCCAGTTTGCCGATAAATCCGGCGTCAAGTCCATTCCTGCTTACACTTATTATTACATTTGCCGGTGCTCCGCCCGGGTTTGCTTTATAAGTTAAAGCTTCTTTGCAAGGTGTAAAATCGATAAGCATTTCCCCAATACATATAACGTCCATATTGTCCTCCGTTTATCATAAATATCAGAATAAAACTATACTATATTTTCCATGATATATACCTATTAAAAGTTTGTCAAATCATTTTACAAACAAAAAATACGGACCTAAAGTTCTTGCTCTAAGCCCGCATTGTATCATATATTATTTACCGGCACTCTCGCCTTTTTCCTCAAGCATATCAAGATACTGCTTATAATTACTCTCTAATGAATGCTGCAGTTCAGCCTTCTTCTTGTTAAGCTCTACCATGGCTGCTGCCTTGTTAATAGGCTGTAATGTTCCGGCACCACCGACGCAGCCGCCAGGACACCCCATACCTTCAAGCAGATAACCATCGTACTTGCCCTTCTTGGCATCCATCAGAAGCTTCTTACAGTTTGCAAGACCTTCGGCACTTGCTACCTTAACCTCTCTGTCCGGGTCTAATTCCTTGATACAGTTGACAACCGCATTTGCAACACCGCCGCTGACTGCGAACTTCCTTCCGTCACCGGTTCCCTCGGAAAAATCACTCTTTTCTGTAATAGCGTTAAGGTCAATGCCCTTCGCCTCTATCATACCCATGAATTCTTCAAAGGTTAATACAAAATCCACATCGCTTCGTACTGAACGTCTTGCTGCCTCAAGCTTCTTCGCTGCACAAGGTCCGACAAAGGCTACCTTACAGCCCGGATGCTCCTTCTTCACAAAACGTCCTGTAAGCACCATCGGAGTAAGTGCCATGGAGATATTCTCTGCCAAATCCGGGAATAACTTCTTCGCCATCACTGACCATGAAGGACAACAGGATGTTGCCATAAATGGTTTCTTATCAGGTACCTCTTCCATAAAGTCCTTTGCCTCCGCGATTGTACAAAGGTCAGCACCAATCGCAACCTCTATCGCATCAGCAAAACCAAGCTGCTTAACTATACTTCTAATCATCTCCGGCTCAACCTTCGGTCCAAACTGACCCATGAATGCCGGTGCTATAATTGCATAAACCGGTGTCTCACTCTTTATTGCAAGTATGGTCTGGAATATCTGTCCCTTGTCAGCAATAGCACCAAATGGACAGTTTGCAAGACACATACCGCAGGATACACACTTATCGTAATCAATATCAGCTCTGCCGAATTCGTCACTCTTAATGGCATCCATACCGCATGCCTTGGCACAAGGTCTTTCCAGACGCTTAACAGCTCCGTAAGGACAGACACCAATGCATCTGCCACACTTGATACACTTCTCCTGATCCACATAAGAGCGACCATTCTTCATGGATATCGCACCCTTAGGACAGACCTCTATACAAGGATGTGCCAGACATCCCTGACAGGCATCAGTAATATGTATCTCGTTATCCGGACATGAATGACAGGCAAACTTAATAACATTAATAAGCGGTGGCTCATAATATCTTTCTGCCACTGCACTTTCATCTATTCCGTGGGCAATAGGAGCCTGCTCATTAGCTCTTCTTACAGGAAGACCAATCGCAAGTCTGAGTCTTTCTCCAACAATTGCTCTCTCAAGGAAAATACTCTCTCTGTAGGAGGCAATCTCTCCCGGTATAATCTTGTATGGTAAATCCTCTATTCTGGAATAATCCCCACCTTCATAAGCAAGTCTTGAAACCTCCGTAAAAATCTTTCTACGAATATCAATAACATTGGTATATATACCTCTCATATACTTCTCCTTTTCATGCAATCAATAAAATAAAAACGTTTGCAAATTCTTAATATATTTCTTCTACCTTCAGTATACAAAACAGTATTTTGTGTGTCAAATATAAACCATTGCCAAAATATTTTTTGTGAAATACTATCTAAGAAAAGCTCATGAATTCTGCCTGATATTTTCAGAACACATCCATAAGCTTTTGAATTTATCATTTTATAATTGTTCCGCCACCTAAAACAACATCACCGTCATAAAAAACTACAGCCTGTCCCGGTGTAACAGCCCTCTGTGGCTCATCAAAGGTTACCTTAATTCTGCCATCTTCACATTTATTTATAACACATGGTGCACCCTTGTGTGAATATCTTATTTTTGCATAAGCGTGGGCTCCGTCTTCCAAGTCTGACACTGCCATATAATTTATATTATCCGCATAAAGCTCTCTCGAAAATACATCCTCGCTGTCACCGATAACAACTTCATTAGTATCAGTACGAATATCGGTAACAAAGACCGGTCTGCCCATTGAAAGGTTTAATCCCTTTCTCTGACCTATGGTGTAATGAATAATCCCCTTGTGAGTTCCTAAAATATTGCCCTCTTTATCAACAAAATTGCCCGGTCGGATATTGTTACAGTCACACTCTCTTTGAATATATCCTGCATAGTCGTTGTCCGGTATAAAGCAAATCTCCTGACTGTCAGGCTTATTTGCAATTACAAGTCCGATATCCTCAGCAAACTTTCTAATCTGTGGCTTCTCAAAATCGCCCACCGGCATAAGCGTATGTGCCAGCTGGTGCTGGGTCAGATTATAAAGAGCGTAGGTCTGGTCCTTGGCATCAGTCTTTGACTTCTGAATAGCATACCTGCCGTTATCAAGCTGAACAACTCTCGCATAATGACCGGTAGCAATATAATCAGCGCCAATATCAAGACTTCTCTTAAGCAGTGCCTCCCACTTAACATATCTGTTGCAGGCAATACAAGGGTTCGGAGTCATCCCTCTCAAATAAGAGTCAGTAAAATAATTAATCACATTCTCCTGAAACTCCTTCTTAAAGTTCATAACATAATAAGGAATATCAAGCATATCAGCAACACGTCTTGCGTCGTCCACTGCACTTAATCCGCAACAACCGCCTTCATGTTCAAGAGTCCGGTTGTCCTCATCCTGCCATATCTGCATGGTGACCCCTATTACATTGTAACCCTGCTCCAGGAGGAGCCAGGCGGCAACCGACGAGTCAACTCCGCCGGACATTCCAACAACCACGGTCTTCTTACTGCTCATTATCTGTACGATTCTCCTTACTCTTCGTCATCCTCTTCATCTTCATGAATATCATCCTTAGGCTTCTCAAGGCCCTCTATAACAATACCATGCTTCTCGGCATAGTCCCACAATGCAGAGTGGATAGCCTCCTCTGCCAACAGTGAGCAGTGTACCTTTGCCGGCGGCAATCCGTCAAGAGCCTCCATAACCGCCTTGTTTGTTACCTGCAAAGCCTCATATATAGTCTTACCCTTAACTAATTCAGTTGCCATACTGCTGGTCGCTACTGCTGCACCACAGCCAAAGGTCTTAAACTTACAATCATTAATAATCTTTGTCTCTTCATCTATATCAAGATATATACGCATGATGTCGCCGCACTTGGCATTACCCACAGTGCCGACACCACTTGCATCTTCTATCTCACCAACATTTCTTGGATTCATGAAATGATCCATAACCTTTTCGCTATACATCTTGTCCTCCAATCCGCTTACTTATTTTGTTTAACAAAATCCTCATATAAAGGTGACATACTTCTAAGTCTGTCCACAATAATTTTAAGCTGCTCCACTACATAATCAAGCTCTTCCTTTGTATTCTCATGGGAAAGAGTCAGTCTTAAGGAACCATGGGCTATCTCATGAGGAAGCCCTATCGCCAATAATACGTGAGAAGGGTCAAGAGAACCGGAAGTACATGCTGAACCACTGGAACCACATATACCCTTCATATCAAGCATAATAAGCAAGGACTCACCTTCAATAAACTGAAAACTGAAATTCGCATTATTCGGAAGTCGGTCTGTCCTGTGACCATTTAACTTCACAAACGGTATCTCCGTCATAACCTTCTCGATAAGATAATCCCTGAGTTCTATTTCTTTTTCAACTCTGTCTGACATTTCAGCAGCAGCAATCTTAGCTGCAGCTCCAATACCTACGATACCCGGCACATTAAGGGTTCCTGCTCTTCTTTTCCTCTCCTGGGCACCACCATGTATAAGCGCTCCCAGCTTCACACCCTTTCTAATATACATAAATCCAACACCCTTTGGTCCGTTGAACTTATGTCCACTGGCACAAAGCATGTCAATGTTCATCTCCTGAACATTGATTGGTACATGGGCAAACGCCTGTACCGCATCAGTATGAAAGAGTACATTGTGCTTCTTCGCAATCTCACCAATCTCCTTAACCGGCTGAATTGTTCCGATTTCATTGTTTGCAAACATAATGGTTATAAGAATTGTCTCAGGTCTAATAGCCTGCTCTAATTCTATAGGACTTATCCTGCCGTCAGCATCTACATCAAGATAGGTAACCTCAAAGCCCTGCTTCTCAAGGTATTCGCAGGTATGAAGCACTGCATGATGCTCAATCTTCGATGTAATAATATGATTTCCCTTGGTTCTGAAAGCCTCCGCCACGCCTTTAATCGCCCAGTTGTCAGCTTCACTGCCTCCGGCTGTAAAATATATCTCATTAGCTTTTGCTCCCAGCATCCCTGCAATCTGCTCTCTGGCTTCCTCCACCGCAGACTTACTCTTCTGTGCAAAACTGTATACGCTTGATGGATTGCTGTAATTCTCCAGAAAATATGGCTTCATTGCCTCGAAAACTTCCGGAGCCATCTTAGTTGTTGCCGCATTATCTAAATAAATTAATTCTTTCATAGCATATCCTTCTTTTCCTAGTATTCTAATAGACATTATATAGTATATTCACACCTCATGTCAAGATATTAGAATACCCACTTTCCAAGATATTATTATGGTCTGAGTCTTTCAATATTCTCATCGAGCCATGCAATTCTCTTTTCCATCCAGTCTTCAAGATACTCTACTTCTGCCTCGTAGCTTCCCTGACAAAGAACAGCATTCCAGCCACGGTTGCCCATGCCCCACTTCTCAAAATTCATCTCCTGTGAAATATCAAGCTGTGCAGCATACTTACGAATATCAGATATACCCTCTTCATTATCATCAGAGTACATCTTCACTACATAGTCTCTTATCTCATAGTATCGGTCCACAACCTTATTTGCAAACTCCGGATCCTCAAATAATCTCTCAAACATATACTGCCAATTCATAAAGAAGCCTTCCGGGTTTTCAGTATCATTACATACATAAGTTCCGGCAGATAAGTCAAGGTCCCATATCGGTCCGATGCACATCTTTGAATCTACATCCTTATAGAAAAATGCACTTGCATAAAGGGCATCATTATTTTTAAATATTTCATGCACAAGATAAAAATCCACAAAGGAATCTATGTCTACTAAATCAGTATATCTCTCACCCTGATCGTTAGTGAAATCGTAAGCATACAGTGCCTCTTCAAACCTATGATAATAGTCTTCAATGTACTCATACTGGGCCGAGTTATATTTTTTATTTAATGACGGGCTTTCAATTACTACCGCTTTCTTATTATGAATAGCAGTAAAATATACATCATCATTGCCCTCAGTGTTCATTCTCTCGTATGGCTTAAGCTCAAGCAGGTAACCGCCATTGATTACAGACTCATCAGATGCACTTGGATAATCATCAAGGTCCTGAATCTCAACTCGGTTTGTTTTTACCTCAACCTTCTCTGTAAGCAGATATGAACCGGTATATCTGTCATTCATAACCACATCAACAAACACACTCTTTGAAGAATACGGCATACCCATATCAGCGGCAAGATTATAAGCAAGCTTGTCTCTCATAAGTGCCTTATCATAATAGTTTGCAAGAAGCACCCACTTCTTACATTCACCCATGCCAAATAAATCTTCTTTATTCAGAAGTTTCATGGTGTAAGGCTTCTTATCACAGTCCCAGGTTGAATTACCACGGCCATGAATTTCCGAAACGGCATATTCAAGCTCCTGCAGTTTATTAGTATATTCCCCCTTATATCCTGCCGGTATTGACACAAATACAGAACCTGTGCATGAATTGTCCTTGTCCTCATTCATTGCCTCTATAGTGCCTAAAGACTCGTTAATATTAAAGTAAAGTGTAGGTATAGTAGCGGACTTAAACTCAATGGTTCTAAGCTCGAACTCATTTCCCAGCTTATCTTCCTCAAAGCATATCTCTATCTTGATTATCTTCTTACCCTTAATCTCTGCATCTGAAATATCAAATATCAACTCATCTGAAAAGGAACTAATCTTTCCGTCAGTCTCCGGTATATCAACCTCTAAAAATGGTTTCTTCTCTTTGCCAGCGTATAATTTTAGAATAGCTTTCGAGTTATGAGACGCAACCGCATCAATAATTACCTTATCAGCAACTTCATCAAAGGCCAGATAACCCAAATTAAGCTTATATGTACTTTCACTTCCTGAGTTTGACAAATTTCCCTCGGTAGTAACTCTTAACTGGTTGGCTGAATTTAAAAACTTACCTTCTTCGTAAAGTACTCCTAATTCAAGCTCTTCATTAATCGCAAGCGACTCCATACCGGAATCATTCCCCAAATTCAACGCGCCATTCTTTGATAACTTCCCATACACTGCCAAACCAACAAGAATTAAAGCAGTACATGACAGAATGCTAATAAGAATAATAAATATTTTTTTCTCGTTCACAATAAACCTCCACGCTATTAACACGAATATCTCTCTTGGTAAATTCAATATATTAATTATTTTAATATACCAGATACTTTAAGGTCAATATAAACTAATAAATAATTACTTATTTTCAGTGCCATTAATCTGTGCTATACTTTTACTTGCTAATTAATTAAACGGAGGTACGCCATGGAATACGGACTTATTGGAGAGAAGCTTGGACACAGTTACTCCAAACCAATACATGAAAAGCTTGCAGATTATACATACGATCTTACGCCTCTTAGCCGGGAGGAGTTTCCGAAGTTTATGGAAGCAAGAGATTTTAAGGCAATCAATGTTACAATACCTTATAAGAAGGACGTTATTCCTTACCTCGACGAGCTTGATAAGAGTGCTGCCGATATAGGTGCAGTTAACACTATCGTTAACCGTAATGGTAAGCTTACCGGCTATAACACCGACTACATGGGCTTTATATATATGATGAGAAGCAACAGAGTAGATGTATCCGGCAAAAAGGCTTTGGTGCTGGGCTCCGGTGGGGCTGCCCAGGCAGTTATTGCTGCCCTTAAGTCAGAAGGAGCTAGGGAAGTACTGGTAGTAAGCCGCCGTGAGAATAGTGACAGCATCACTTATGAAGAATGTCTTACTAACCACACCGATGCAGAAGTAATAGTAAATACTACCCCTGTAGGTATGTTTCCTAATGTGGATGCAAGTCCTCTCGACCTTGCACCTTTTACAAACTGTATCGCTGTGCTTGATGTAATATACAACCCTGAGACTACCAAGCTGACTGCCCAGGCGATAGAGCTTGGCATGAAGGGTATTACCGGTCTGTCCATGCTGACCGCCCAGGCTAAATATGCCTGTGAATTCTTTTTAGACACCACCATTGACGATTCGGTGTTGCCGGAACTTACTGCTGAGATTGCAGCACAGGTTTATAAAAAATAAACAAATTGTTATTGAACATATTTAGACTGTCAGAATCCTCGACTAAACAAGTCGACTATAGCATTCTGTATAGTTTTAAGCTACCGCCGGTAATTCCTCTGGCAAATGCTTTTATTCATCACAAAAATCGAAAGGCTGAATATTATGATTACCCCTGTAACTATAAGAAACACTACCTTCGGCGAAGGTATTCCAAAAATATGCATACCTATAGTAGCAGAAACCACCGAAAAGATAATTTCCGACGCAAAGGCTCTTGCTGCCTACAATTATGACGTTGTCGAGTGGCGCATGGATTTCTTTGAAAATGTAATGACACCGGACAAGGTTGTAGATGTGCTTAAGAGCCTACGAGAAGTTATTGGTGACAAGCTTCTGCTTGCTACTTTCAGAACCGCAAAAGAAGGTGGCGAAAAAGAAATTGATACCGATTATTACAAAGAATTAAATATCCTTACCGCTAAAAGTAGTTATGCTGATATGATTGATATTGAACTTTTTACCGGTGATGATGTTGTAAAAGATATGGTAGGCGAAATACACAAATCCGGTGCATTTGTTGTCATGTCGAACCACGACTTCAACAAGACACCACCTAAAGAAGAAATTACAGAAAGGCTTAAGTCTATGCAGGCTTTAGGGGCTGACCTCGCCAAAATAGCAGTTATGCCAAATTCCGCCGAAGACGTGCTTACTCTGCTTTCTGCCACTAACGATATGAACACAATTTATTCTTATAAGCCGGTAATAACTATGGCTATGGGTAAATTAGGGCTTATCAGCAGACTTAGCGGAAGCACCTTTGGAAGCGCCATGACCTTTGGTGCTGCAGGAAAGGCATCTGCACCAGGGCAGATTGATGCCAAAGAATTAGAGGAAATCTTAAAGGTGATAGGCTAATGCCTATCACCTTTACTTTTCTCAATTATCTCCCCTGCAATCTCCCCTATATCCTTGCCATCAGTATCAATAACCACGTCTGCAGCATACTCATAAGCCTCACTTCTTTTGCTCATAAGCTCAGCAATATACTCCACATTCATATTTCCATTGAGGATCGGTCTGCCCGTACTATGCTTTACTCTATCATAAATAGTCTCAGGCGAAGCATTCAAAAGCACAATCTTACCACCCAATCGCATCAAGTCAACATTCTGCTTTCTAAGGACAATTCCTCCGCCACAGGAAATCACCTTATTCTCAGTCACGGACAATTCTTCCAGAACTGCAGTCTCCATATCTCTGAAAGCCTGTTCTCCCTCTGTAGCAAATATATCTTTTATTTCTCTGCCATACTTATCTACAATGTAATTATCGGTATCAACCAAATCCCAGTTAAGACGTTTCGCAAGTACCTTTGATACCGTAGTCTTTCCGGACCCCATAAATCCAACTAAATAAATATTCATTACTTCACCATATTTCTGTATTCATTCTTCCACTGTCTGATCATATCATAAAAAAATGAGGTTTTTTTGTAAGAATCCTGATTGGCGGCTTCTATAACAGTCTTATATTCATTGTCTTTCTCCGCATCTTTTATGTATCGTTCAATCTCAACATCCCACTCTTTTCTCACTTCTTCACTTACCTCATCCAGACAAACCGGTTCACCAACAGATTTTATATCCAGATACTGAAGCAAATATATCTCCTTTAATATATCTATGGAATTTAAAATTGAATATGCAAGTTCAAGACTTGCAGCAGCTTCACCAAACATAAACAATCTGGCATATGCCACTCCGCGATTATGCAGCACTTTGGCTTTTATTCTGACTGTATACTTTAATATACGTTCTTTTTCTAATATCTCATCATATATCGTTATTGCACGTCTATACTTCTTAAGTACAACTAAAGTATCTGCCTTCTTTGCCAGTCGCTCAACAGGCTTCGCACTACGCCTCCAGTCAAGCCTCGCCTTCAAATCATTCATCTCGCTTACGCTTAAATAGTGAACGTCCTGCTCTATCATAAGCATAATCTGACCAAAATCCGAGCCGCTTTTCACCCAGCGTATAATCTTAGCAGCCAGTGCCTTAAATCCCATAGAATTCTCTATAAAATCTACAAGTTTGGCGCTTACAAAATCATCATCCAAAAACTCCAGATAATGATATATAAAATAGCACAGTTCTTCTAATGTATAAATAGAAAGCCCCAGTTCTTCTACATAATAAGGATTTTTCGTCCGTTTTGTACTGTAAATTATATTGCCACTCATATTCGTCTCCAATCCTCTGCCCTCACTGTTGTCGTGAAAATGACACAGTTTCTTTCGTAAGTCTGCAAAGCTTCAAAAAATGAATATTATAACCCCTATAGCTTAAATTCTTTCATTACCTTTGCCCCGCTCGGCGGATAAAATTCACCAAAGCCAACATCCGTTACTTCGACCTTCATAATATTATCCGCTTCAAACCACACTTTAACATTCACCCTTGTGGTTCTTAATCTCTTCGGAAAATCCTCCAGCGGTATCGTAAGCTTCTTCTGCCAAGGCATCTTAATACCGGATATATTTAACTCTATCTTGTCTGAACCATCCAGAATAAAATCTGCATTAATACCGGCTTCCCTATATGCGGTTCCGGCTTCTGCCACAGTAAACTGTCTCGACTGACCCAAATAGTCTGCAAGAATCATTATCCTGTTAGTAATTCTTCCGTTGCAGATACATATGTATGAATACAGCTTATCCTTCGAGCTATGTTCACGGGCTATATAGGCAGCTCCCTGGGCAAATAATCCCTGTCCTATAAATATTCTTCTCTTGCGACACACTACATCCAAGAAAACATCAGCCCACCTTTCAGCATCAAAGGCTCTACCCGTTAAGAAAACGGAGGTAACCACTCTCTTTCCGATAATTCGCTCTGAACATGAGCAAAGTATCTTATCGGCAATTTTTTTACCCTGAGGAGTCTCAAGAATATCAAGATTAAAACCTTCCTCTAACTCATGGCATATTACTTCCGCAATCTGAGGCTTTCTTCCTCTGGTTATTGAAAGTTCATAGTAATCGAATCCCTCATCAGATATATCAAAAAGACACGCCATGTTGGTGTATACATCCGGTTTCTGACTGATTACATAATACAGGTAACTTTCAGAGTGGGTTGCAAAATGAACCTTCTCTATAGGTATATTAACCAAAGCCATTGCCTCTTCAATATTCTTAAAGGCAGCCGCACTGCTGTCTCTTGTAGTAAATACTATCTGTTCAATATCCTTTGTACCCAACTTATCTATAACTGTAAGAATCAATTTTTCGAGAAAATATGCCATCAGCTGCACTGAATCATACTTTACTCCCTCAATGGTTGAAGTACCGTTTTTAATGCAGAGTGACAATAACCTGTCAACTGACGCACCTTTTAAACAAAGAGTATTGCGATAGGCAGCCTCACCAATCACCCACTCATCAACGCCTTTCAGCTTGCAAATAACTGTAGGAAGCATATAGCCGTTATCTTCATCAAACTCTAATGATTCCGTCGTATTTGTGGAAGAATCATAATATCCAACCTGACAATAATCCTCACATATATCAATTCCTAATATCAAACCCTGCATACATTTTACTCCTTTAGACCAGCCAAAGCATGACATCTTTGATTGCCCTACTACAACAATGTTAATAATTTCTCTGTTATTGTGCTATACAGCGCATAGTTCTGTGCATTAAGTACTACTCTGCCCAAATCATTTCGCTCCTTGGCATCCAGCATACGATTAATCATAGTATTGCGGCCTTCACCGATAAGGCCTGCACTATCATCATCTAATGATATCTGACCTGCAACTGCTGTCTCGCCATTACACATAACTTCATATTCCAGCACTTCTCCCCTTAGAAGCGTAATAACTTTAACAAAGAATCCTTCCATCATATGTATAAGCACTTCTTCACTCCAACCTGTATTATCAGGTAAAATTCTGCTTCGAAGTTTTACACTGCTGTCTTTTTCGGCCCGGTATTCAATGATAATCTTATCCTCTAAATTATCAGGAAGTTTTATAAACCTTCCCAGCTTCTGATAGAATGAAAAAACAATATCTCTTCTGTAATATGCATTTATATATCTGTAACATATATTTTTTTGATCATCCGAAAGCTCAGACAACGCAGAATAATATTTACACAACGCAATCTTTGTAACATCCGTAAGCCTTCTGCCAGCTCTGACAAACTGCTCTGTAACTTCAAACACACCTGCCGGTACATTCTCATCATTATTAAGATAGTCCCTGCTTCTTATAGCAAGATATGCCTGCACCAAAGTCTCATCCTTCTGGTTTTCTTTGAAATATACATCAAAAACCTCATCGAGCTGTTTGTAGTCACCTGTAAATATAAGCTGTGAAAGTATTCTCTCAGAAAAATCAAATCTCTTACAGCCACCTGATGCCGCCACTCTTAATATTTCAAGCATAGTCTGACTGTCGCCATTGTAATTACAAAGAAGATACTCTAAAATACGCTGATTAAAGCAGCCTCTCAAAAAGCAGTCTCTTGCCATATTAACGAGTATTGTATTCTTATCAAACCTGTATTCGACTATCATTCTTGAAGTAGTATCCACAAGACTTCTGTCACTGATATATTCCCAGCCATATATACTCATTAATTCAAATGCTCTCTGATACCTCTCATGTGACATCAGCATTTCAAGGAATATCTCTCTGTCACCGGCAGAAATGAGACTCTTGTCAATATTCAGCATTGCCTCCGGCACCAAATCTGCACGGTTACTGCAATATTGTGCCAGCTTTGTTACTATATCCACTTTGTAAATATCCCTGATACTGCTGTTTTGAAGCAGTTCAAGCATATCATATACTTTAATCTCTCCCCTGTTACTCCGTTCAATCAGCTCCAGATTATCTCTAATCTTTATCAGTTCCTGTTCAGGCTCAACCTTCTTGCATGCCTGTACCAGACTTTTATTCTCAAATACATTCTTAATCTTTATATTAAGCTCAACATATCGTCTTCCTTCAGCATCTTCACCGACAACTACAAAATTATCCGACAAAAGCACTGCATATGCTACACCATTCCACGGAACAAGCACCTGCTGCTTGTTCAGCTCTTTATAACATATCACAATCTTACGAATCTTTTTATTGGCACTGGTAAACCTTGCTGCATAAAGCATCTTTGTAAGCGGTTTGGCAATGTGGCTGTCTATCATATCCTCGTAAAGAATATCATTGTACAGCTCTGTCATACCTTCATCAATATACCCCTTTAACAACTGGTCAACAACAAATGATTCTATCTGTCCGGCATATCCCGCACGAATCTGGTCATCAAAAGAATAATGTTTCACTATATTTCTGTAAATAGTAATCCTTGAAGGTACATCCAAAGTATTAGTATATGAAAAATACATTAACACCTTCTTTGGAATAGGCTCATCAAAATCTTTCGGCATTGAGTAAATATAGTATTCATATAATCTTGTAAGCCTGAAATCTCGTTCTATACCACGGGCATACCATTTAAAATACTCCGGTAAACGGGTATCTTCTTTAAGCAATATATTACATATTGCCTTCAATACACTTGTTGAATCATGTGTTTCATACAGTTTTGTAAGAATTTTCAAGAAACTCTTATTGTGCTCCCTTGTTACACTGCCGGCAAATGTACTTACATAGTCAGCAAGCTCTGCTGAAATAATACCCTGCTTAGCACCAAACCAAAGACAGTTAAGTTCAAAACTGCCCAGTCTCACAATATTTTTCGGGTTATCTATGTAAATCTTACAGGCTTCAATATACAGCCATGGCGCATAACAGCCTTCCATAAACTTACGCTTAACAGCGGCAAGCTTTTTAACAGGATCATTGTTCCAGAAGGCATCTACGCTAAGCATTATCTGAAATAAAACCAAATCTTTGGTCTCATCATAGCATCTGTGAATCAGTCTAAGCAATGTATCTAAATTAGCCGTACCATTGCCTAATAAATAGCACAAGTAATAATATATACAGTATTCTGCGGAAATCGTAGTCTTTTCATCAACGATAGTCCCCCTGATACGATTTAATGTATTCTCAGCATCCTCAGTATACCCCTTCATAATATTGTACCAGGCAACAGCAAGTACAATTCTTGGATTCTTTTGTTCCAGCGATGCCATATCATAAAAATCACTCTTGAGGAGGTTAAGATACTTTTCAGATTCTTCAATTCTCGTACAGTAGTCAACATAATGCCTCATACTCTGCACAAGAAGTCTCTTATATGCTGCCGACTTCTTGTCCCTTTCAGCACCATTAGCAGAAATATTTATATTAATCACGCATCTTTGACGTACACTTTCAAAAATAACTTTACCACAATTCAGCCCGCTATGAAGCCTTCCCATGTCAATCTTATATTCAAGAGTATAAATGTCATCTATAAAATCATCTGAAGTAATTGTATCCTTGGCAAGTATAATAAAATCCGAATCTGTGCCGACCTTTAGCTGTACAAATCCCCATGTATTTCTACGGATGCTGATATAATCGCTTGTCCTTACCTCTGAACGTACATAAGACTGGGACATATCAACGCCCGAAATAGTAATAGGAGACTTCATCCCTGTGCCTACGAGAAACTCTTCTAAAAGATTATCCTTTTCAACATTGGTGCAAAGAGCCTGATACAAAGCAATATATCCTGCATTATCCATAAACGGCAGTGACAAAAACTCCGCCGACTCGCAAAGCTTTGACGCGGTCTCCCAATTATCTCTGGCAAACTCACTAAAGCTCTCTAATGTCCTGACATCATTAATAATATCACCATGACCGTAAATCACTGAAATGCAGTAAGGAATATACATCTCTCCGCAATTAGTTATAATACTGAAATTCCCTTCGATAACATCTCCATTTCTCAGTTCACTTGCATCTATCTCATACTCAATTCGGCAATTATGCCCCAAAAAAGCCTCTGTATTCACCTTAACCCTGTGGTCTGAAGAGTAAACTACACCCTTAACAGGGCTGCCATCTTCTTTTACAACAAAAAAAGTGCAGCTCTTCTTCTCACCTGCATTAATAGTATCATCAACTCTATCTACAGAACATCCGGCACCAAATCCGTCCATATCAAATATGCCATCTGCTATATCTTTTATACGTTCTATCATAACTGTCACCTCATATTTCGTATTTTATCACAAATATAGACAGAACGCATTATATTTTTGGACAATTATTTCTAGAAAAATAGATGAGATTTGTTATTTGGTGAAAGAAAACTGTCGCATAATCTACAAGCCAAAGGTCAGGCTGTTTTGCATGATTTATCAGTGAAAAGAAAAAAGCCCGGCAAACTGGTTACAGGGCGCAAATGGTAACATCCATCTTTAATTTATATATTGCATCTTACACTATATTCTTAATCTAAAATTACACATATAATATATTTATAAATATTACTTAATAAAATAATTTCGTATAATCTGTCTGCATGTCTGCAATATGATATACATAAACTATATCTGATATCTTTTTATCAATGGCTACATGTTTTTCGCAAATCACCATTCGATATCCCATTTCATTTAACCACTTATCCGGTGTCAAAGAACCGGAATCAGGAAATCGCTCTAATCTTTCAATTGCATCCAAAATATTGTCACTTACCTTTAGTGCAACTTCTACACCAAATTGAACTAAATACCAGTCCTCAATCATCTTCAAATCTTCCCAGGCAGTAGGAAGTATTTCAACTTTACAGGCCATTAATTCTCTCTCGCAATCTCTTTCTTGCTTCTGAAACACTAATCGTTTCTGCGCCTTCGATACGTTCCTGCTCTGCCTGCAACACCTTTGCTCGAAGTTCTAATATCTGCTCTCGCTTTTCAAAAGCATCAATATCCATTACAACCAAATCTCCCTCTCCATTCTTCGTAATATAAATTGGTTCTTTTGTTTCTTTTGCAATATTTGAAATTGTTGTATATTCATTCCTCAAAGCTGCCGATGCTTTAATAATCATATCTGTACCTCCATACATTTTCTTCGATATAATTATATCATCTTTTTGATATTTGACAAATATGATTTTGGATTATCGCTTGGTATAAAACAGCAAAATGGTTAATAAAAATAAAAATCCTCTTATCTTCACCAACTCTCTGGCTCTAATAAGAGGATAATACATTTTTATTCTTTTGTCATTGGACGGATAGTCCAATTATTTATGCTGCTTTACTTATATACTCAAAATAACACAGCAATCTTTTTGACTTGCCACTATCTTTAGTCAGAACTGAATAAAGATAGTCAGCCGGGCAGTGATTAGCTACTCGGCTGATTTTTATCTTAGATTTTAATCTTTTGTTGGAAAAGCTCTTCAAGGCGAGAAAGCACTTCGCTCTTACAGTCTTCAACAGCAAGATACTTAGATGCTATTTCCTTTTGAGCAGTTAAACTAATCGCACCATTTGCATCTACAGGAATTGGCACCATTACCTCTGCTAACATGGACGGATATAATTTAGTGAATTCATCTTCGCCATTGTCACCTTTACGACCCTTTGCAAGTTCTCTAAAAATAGGCTGCAATGTAAATTTCATATATTCAAAATCCAAGTCTGTTCTACCATTTTTAGGAATCAAAATTCCACGGTCACCATTAATCGAGAACTTTCCATCAAGAAGCAAAATAGTTCCAGCAAATCCATTTGTAGACCAAGTCATATACTTACCATCATAATCATAGGTATCCAGATGGGTTAATGGTTTTTTGCTAGATGCAGAATAGACTGGGTAAGAACCTGCATGAGCATTACCATACTTTTTAGTATACTTCGCTAAGCCTTTTACAGTATCGAACACTGCCGGAAGCGGATAGTATTTAACAGGATAATCTTCGTTATCTAGAACAACCACTACATCAGCAATATCTGATTTTTTCTTTGCAATAGTATCTTTAATTTGTGCCACCGTAGTGTACATGTAAGCGATTTTTCCTTGAGCATCTTTATCCAGCTCCCCGTTTTCATCTACAGGAACAGGAAATACCACGTTATTTATCATAAACGGCGGTAATGAGGTGTACTCGTTTTCTCCATTAGCTCCCTCACGCCCCTTTTTCAACTCACGGAAGATTGGTTCCAGAACATATTTCGCATACTGCAAATCAATTTTATCCGTTTTGGGCACTAGAACTCCTCGGTGATTTGTTACAGAAAAAGGTTCGGTATGAACCATCATATAACCCGCCAAACCATCAATCGCCCACGTTAAGCAGGGTTTATCGTAGTCATACGAATCAATGTCTGCAAACTTACCAAAAGTATTACCAGAAAACAATGCATGAACACCTTTATGTTCCTGAACATAGCTTTTGGTATACTTCCCACTCCCTCTACGAATCTCAAAAAAATCAGTCAGTGCAAATGATCTTACTTCACTACTACTGTTTTTTTTTTCAACTTCACTCAGGGGCTCGTCCAGTTCAGCCAACGTAGCAACAACATCACTCAGCATACCCCTAAAATCGCTAAGATTTACAGCTTTAACATCATCTTCAATACCAAGTTCAATTCGTTCTTCGTGACTCCACCAGCGTTCAACACACCAATGTGTACCATTATAAAATGCATCGATGTCCGCAATCTTGCAGCGTTTATCTTCTGTCTTAAACTTCGTTTTTGCGCCCTTGAACATGTTGAAGAGATCAGAAGCCGTTTCCAAGTCGTTCTGATCTATATCAAAACGATATACGTCTCTTGTTTCACCAATTTCAGAGCACAAATATGTAAACACCGGTGTTGTCTGCCGTTCAAGTGTATCTACACCGCCTACATTTGTAGTAGCCTTTTTGGTAAGAGCCAAAATGTAGGTTTTCTTATTTGTTGTGAAAAAAGTATTCAGTGGTAAAGAAATAACAGCATCCACAAAGCATTGTTCAAGTATAAAGTCTCGCAGCTTTTTATCATTACTGCGATTCATAATACCATCCGGTACAACAATAAATGCTTTTCCACCTGGCTTCAGTGCACGAACGATCCACTCCATGAATAGACCTTCAATTCCCATTGCACTAACAGCAAAATAGTCCTTCAACTCCTGTTGTTTTGCAATTTCTTCCTTTAGATTGCTACTGCCGCTCATAACATATGGCGGATTTGTGAGAATTAAATCAAATTTATCCTTGATGGGTTTTGCTAACGTACCAAGGATAGAGTTCGTTTGGAGCAGAAACGTATCATTAAACAACTGTGCAAACTTCTGCGTCATATCTGGATGTTCCTTTATTACACCAGACATATAGATCAGCATATTTGCCTTTGCAAGGATAATTGTCTTCTGCTCATCTTTATCGAAACCCTTATCAAACCCATGCAATGTAATTTGAGGTTTCAACTCGCCGTTTTCAACGATATAGAAGCGATGCAAATCGTGCAAAATCGGCTCCAGCAAGAATTTGCCCACACCACAAGCAGGGTCACAAATTTTCATACCAGGAACAATCTCAACCATATTGACAATAGAGCGAACAACCTTCAAAGGGGTAAAGTACTGTCCCCAGTTCTTTTTACTAATAGATTCTTTCAAGAAGGTCTCGAATAGCTTACTCTTAAAATCATAATCGATATTTTCAAGAGTGCCAAACTCATTAAATCTATTCAAAATCCTTCTGAAAACTGTTGCATAACCAGAAACGGCTTTATCATCTTTAGAAACAAAGATTGTTCCATTGATGATTGTTGTTTTGTCTTTAGGGTTACCAGGGAAAAGTTCTTTGATTTTTACACGCACAACAGAAGCATAATATTCAAGAACTTCATTATCATTATTACCTGCATACTTACCCAACAAATCGTAGAAAGAGTACATTCCTCTCAGAACACCAAAATCGCTGAGATATTTAAAGATAAATATTTCAACAAAGGTATATAGGCAGTTTTCTGGTGTCGCTCCTGATACTGCCCAAAGATCTTGCCACACTCTTTCAGCCAAAGGCAAGGGATCTACTGTTGCTGCAGCTTTAATCTGGTCATTGGTTGCATTAATAGAAGCTCTAATCTTGTTAATCAAAGTGATACACTCTGTACTTTTCTTATCGAAATTCAAAGTAATTTTACTACCATCCTCTTGAAGGATTTCATTACCTGTTACAGGATTGATCCAATAAGATTTCTTTCCATCTGTAACAATGTATATTTTAGCTTGCAATGCTCGGGCTGTTCCGATTTCTTGTGCTATTGCAGATGCAACCTGTTTATCAGTACGCAACTCTTTTGGCTGTTTGTATTCAATAGCAGCTATAACCAGAGGCTTTTTTACAATCAAAGCATCTGGTTTCTTCTTTTCAAATTCGTCGTAATCGCGATCAGGAACGATTTTTGCACCTTTCAGTGCTTTCAATGTTGTAGCTCCAATATTATAAAAATTCCAGTCGCCCATCTTTTCAGGAGCTTCTATCAGATTTCTCTGAATCAATTCTTCACTCATTGATAGCAACTCCTTTCATTCCATTTGTATTATCATTCAGGTACACATCAATGTCGGTTTTTCTGATACGCCATGAACGATCTCCAACCTTCGATGCAGTTAATTTGTTCGCTTTTATTAATCTGCGAACTGTTTTATCGCAAACTTTTAAATACTGTGCAGCTTGCATTATAGTGTAAATTTCATCATCCATAACATATCACCTCACTTTCGTCAAGTATATCATGTAAATTTATTTTTTACAATGGACTTAAACAGAAAAAGACGGATTTTTATAGAAGCAGTTGAACTTAATTGGACATGCATAAAGTATCTATACTGTACCCACCATAATGGATTAACGAATAGCTGCTTTATAAATTCGAACACTATATAGGAATTAGTGGGCATCTTTCCTTGCATTTGTTTTTCCTAGGTGTCAGGAAAAATATGACCACAGATTATTGCAAGAAATGACTTTAGTAGTATGATTTTCGACCTTTCGTTAATGTTATGTTTTTCAAGACAAAAAAGCCCGGACCCCACAGTTCCCGGACTTCTCTTTTTCTCCTATTCAACTCCTTATCTACTCCTCCTTCCTAACCACGCACCCTCCTACTTTAACACTCTCTATCCTCTCCTTATCAATTACCTCCAGCGAATACGCAATTATATTCCCTTCATCGTCCAACATACAGTCCATTTCATTTACTTCACCGTTCTCGTAGTAAATCGTAACGAACACATCATAATAGGCACCGCTTCCAACATACAGGCTGCTAAACGGGTCAAAAGGCAATGGTTTGATGTCCCCCAGGGTAATTGTATTTGCGATAACCACCATATCACCAATAACCACATTTTCTATCTGCAAGGTTCTGCCACACATTTCTACAGTGTTACTCTTGTCCGGATTTTCTAAAACTATGGTATTGTCCAAATCCTCACAAAGCACAAACTCACTCTCCCACACACCCTTTATTTGAGCTTCTTCAAATTCATCCTCAAAACTTAAGTCCGTCACCTGGGACTCATTGCAAATGAGCCTATTTATTTTAAGAGACACCTCGCCCGCTTTATAAGCCTCATCTACAGGCAGAGATATATAGCAGTTCAGCTCCTTTTCATCCTCCGACAATTCAGTGTAACACATATACCCACTCTGCTCACAACCTTCAATAGCAAGCTCCATCTCATCCGGATTCAGACCATTTTTGAAGGTGTCACCATCTTCCTTGGTGAACACAAGCATTATCATTGCTGTGTTATTTACAACATGGGTTGAACTTACGCTCATTGTTATACCATTGTCAGTACATGTCGTTCCGATGTAATGAGTGTCCTCCGAATTGATGTGAAGAAACTCCGACAGCCTGTTGCGGTATTCTTCAGATACCCCATAAGCGGTAGCATTTCCGGCAAGAACAATCACCAGAAGCAGTGCAGCCGCCACAAAACCTTTCCTGTTTACACCTTTGCTTTTTTGTAATGTCTGGCTTCCGACCTTGCACTTTACTCTGTCGTCAAATTCCTTTGAAGTCGTTAGTTTGGTATAGGCATTTTTTATATCTTCTTCTCTCATAAACTCACTCCATTTCCCACTCTATCCTAAGTAACTCCCTGCCCTTTTTCAGCCTCATCTTAACCGCTGAAACCTTTATGCCTAATATATCCGATATCTCCGACACCTTGTACCCTTCCACATAGTGCAGATATATCACCGCCTTGTACTTTTCTGGGAGATTCATTACCTCGCTGATAATATCAATTTCCTCTGTGCTCATTTCCAGCTGCTCTAAATAGTCATTGCAAACTCTATTTCTGTTCCAAAACAAATCTAAATGGTTCTTGCATTTGTTTATCGTCACACGAATCAGCCACCGCTTCTCATGCTCTTCATTTTCAAATTGAGGCGAGTTATACAGATACTTAATAAAAACCTCCTGAATTACATCCTCGCAGTCCTGCTCATTTTTCAGGTAAGTGAAAGCAATGTGAAAAAGGGTATTCTTGTACTGTTCATATTTATATTTAAAAAGCCGCGCGTCTTTAATATTTTTCATCATTTGCCCTCCTTACCTTATATACAGTTTACCATAGCAAAAGGTCAATTTTTAAATATTTTTAACAACACAATGGCGAGACCTCCGTTCTCGCCACCTCTATCACTCAATCATAAACAAATCTATTTATTCCTCTCCATCCCTATTCTTAAGATAACTCATCCACTCGCTTATACGCTTCTCATACCCCATCTCGGTCGGTTCGTAGAACACCTCTCCCACCAGCTCATCCGGAAGATACTGCTGTTTTACATAGTGGTCCGGATACAAATGCGCATACTTATAATCAATTCCATGGCCCAGCTTTGAGGCTCCGCCATAGTGGGCGTCCTGCAGATGTGGCGGAATGGTTGCAATCTTCTCTTTGCCGACTCTCTCCATTGCCGCAGATATTGCATTGACTGCAGCGTTACTCTTTGGGGCTGTGGCTACATATGTAACCGCCTGGGAAAGTATAATCTGGGCTTCCGGCATGCCTACACGCTCCACTGCCTGAGCCGCGGCTACTGCCACCTGCAACGCCTGCGGGTCCGCATTTCCCACGTCCTCGGAAGCACAAATCATTATTCTTCTGGCGATAAACTTTATGTCCTCGCCGGCATACAACATTCTCGCAAGGTAATAAACCGCCGCGTCCGGGTCAGAGCCCCGCATACTCTTAATAAATGCTGAAATTGTATCGTAATGGTTGTCGCCTGTTTTGTCGTAGCGAATTACTCTTTTCTGTATGCACTCGCTGGCAACCTCAAGAGTTATATGTATAAAACCATCTGCGTCCGGTGCCGTGGAAAGTGCCGCCAGCTCGATTGCATTTAACGCTGAGCGGGCATCTCCGCCGCAAATATCCGCAAGAAAGTCCAGTGCCTCATCATCAGCCTTAAGATTAAGTCCCCCAAGGCCTCTGTCCTTGTCAGTAACTGCACGAAGAAGTATTTCCTTTATATCTTCCTTCTCCAAAGCCTTAAGCTCAAATATAATTGAGCGGGAAATCAACGCCCCATTTACCTCAAAGTAAGGATTCTCAGTAGTCGCACCGATAAGTATTATCGTGCCGTCCTCCACAAATGGCAGAAGATAATCCTGCTGCCCCTTGTTAAAGCGATGAATCTCGTCGATAAACAGTATCGTCTTGCGGCCGTACATGCCAAGGGCATCCTTCGCCTGGCTTACGACCTCCTCCATGTCCTTTTTTCCGGCAGAAGTAGCGTTAATCTGCATAAAGCCCGCTTTAGTAGTCTTGGCAATTACCTTTGCGATTGTGGTCTTACCGGTTCCCGGTGGTCCGTAAAGAATAATTGAACTCAGCTTATCCGCGGCAATCGCCCTGTAGAGCAACTTGTCCTTGCCGATAATGTGCTTCTGTCCAACTATTTCATCAAGACTTTCCGGCCTGAGCCTTGCCGCCAGAGGCGAAGTCTCTTCTTTATTGCTCTCCCTCATAAAATCAAATAAATCCATCTGCAACACTCCAATATAATTTCCTGGCAGCTAATTTTTAATTGCTACACAAAACTATCTCACAAATTACATATTTCCTACCAGCCAGTCCTTTATAACCGCAAAAAACTCTCTGGTGAAATCCTGCGGAATAAGTCCGGTTACGCAGCCGGCCGGATTGCCACTGGCATTTGTAAGTCCTGCTTTTTTT
The DNA here is from genome assembly GCA_045603305.1 of Lachnospiraceae bacterium. GTDB lineage: Bacteria > Bacillota > Clostridia > Lachnospirales > Lachnospiraceae > JAFRXK01. The sequence continues at coordinate 26,252 of JAZULV010000028.1, forward strand.
GCAATTCCCACTGCCCTGAACACATGATAAGAATTGGTCGTAACGACAACCTTGCTGTCATCGCTCTCTATATATTCCATAGCAAATCTGATGTTTTCCTCAGTATTTGTGGACTTATCCTCCATGATAATCCTGCTTTCATCAATCCCTTTTACAACCAAAGTATTCTTCATCGCTTCAGCCTCGGAAATGCCCTCGTCCGGGCCCTTTCCTCCACAAACAATCGCAATAGAATCCTCGTTATCCACAAGATAATCGTAAGCCGCATTAATTCTGTACATAAGTGATCTTGAAGGCACTGTGCCATTCACCTTTGCACCAAGCACCAGCACATAGTCTGCGCCCTTCGCAGGCTCCGTCACTGCGTTGGTTACTATAATACCCTCAACCAGCACAAAAACAAGCATTCCGCAAATAACAGCCAGCTTCACCCCAACACTAATCCATCCCGGAACTGTAATATTCTTAACATGTATTACTCTTATCACAAAGGCTCCTGCCAGACAAACATTACTTAACAGCAACCATATATAACTGAACTTCGAGTAAAAACCAATATACAAAACCAGTCCCACAAAATAAATAGCTGACGCCACAGCCAAACATAATAATAAAATCTCCACAAATGAACCCTTCTTCTTTGTACTTTCCTTACTCATATACTTATCCTCCCTCAAAAAAATTGCATTTATCCTTAGTCCGCCGCGAAGACAGCCTTCCGCTCAGCCACCTTCACCCCGTATTGCAACTCTTTATAATAGCCACTGTTTTCAGTTGACTTATTCTATTTTCGTATTATCATTTATCCTTAGTCCGCCGCGAAGACAACCTTCCGCTCAGCCACCTTCAAACCGTATTGCAACTCTTTATAATAGACTTTGTTTTCGTATATTTCGCTTATTTTTCTGTTTTTATTTATCCTTAGTCCGGCGCCTTGGAGGTGCTTGCACCGGAGCGAAGCCGGCGAGGATAAACAAAAACAGAAAAACTATAAACAAACTATACCGAAAACTGACTATTATAAAGATTTGCATAAAATCCATTGTATTGCATCAGGCTCTCGTGATTGCCCTGCTCTATTATATTTCCATCCTTCATCACAAGTATAATGTCCGCATCTCTTATGGTTGAAAGTCTGTGGGCTATAATAAAGCTTGTTCTGCCCTCCATAAGCTTCGCAAACGCCTTCTGTATCTTGACCTCGGTTCTGGTATCGATTGAAGATGTCGCTTCATCAAGAATTAACATCGCCGGCTTGCAGAGCATAACCCTCGCGATGCACAGAAGCTGCTTTTGTCCCTGGGACAGGCTACCGCCGTCCTCAGTTATTATTGTATCATAACCTTTCGGCATACGCTTAATAAAATTGTGAGCGTAGGAGGCTTTTGCTGCATTAATTATTTCTTCATCGGTAGCATCCGGCTTACCCATCGCAATATTCTCACGGACAGTACCGGTCTTAAGCCAGGTCTCCTGAAGCACCATTCCGTAGTTTTTACGAAGGCTGCTTCGGGTAATGTCCATTATATTTTCACCGCTTACCGATATGCTGCCACTGTTCACATCATAAAAACGCATGAGCAGATTTATCATAGTGGTCTTGCCGCAGCCGGTAGGTCCGACTATGGCAACTCTCTGCCCCGGCTTTACACTTAAGCTAAAATCCTGAATCAGCTTTCTATCCGGTACATAAGAGAAAAATACATTTTTTATATCAACACTGCCGTCAACCTTTTCTAATTCGACTGCATTTTCACTGTCCGGCACCTGTGGTTCCTCGTCTATAAGTTCAAACACTCTGCCCGCACAGGCAAGAGCATTCTGAAGCTCTGTCACAACACCGGATATCTCATTAAATGGTTTTGTGTACTGGTTTGCGTAGCTTAAAAAGCAGGAAAGCTGACCAACGGTTATGCCTCCGGTAATAGCACTAAAAGCTCCGGCAATTCCTACACCTGCATAGACAAGGCTGTTTACAAATCTGGTACTTGGGTTTGTAATTGAAGAAAAGAAAATAGCTCTAAGAGAATACTTCGCCAGTCTGTCATTTATCTCATCAAACTTCTCCTGGTTTGCTTCCTCACGACCGTAAGCCTGCACCACCTTCTGGTTGCCAATCATCTCGTCAACAAAACCGGTCTGCTCGCCGCGGGTCTCACTCTGCAGCTTAAACATATTGTAAGTTTTCTTCGCAATAAATGCCGCCACCAAAAGCGAAATCGGTGTGAGGCAAACTACAAGCATTGTAATATTTACATTTATGGAAAGCATAAATCCAAGTGTACCTATAATCGTAATCACTCCGGTAAACAACTGGCTAAAGCCCATCAAAAGTCCGTCAGCAAACTGGTCCACGTCGGCAATAACCCTGCTCACCATGTCCCCGGTAGAATGACCGTCCACATATTTAAGCGGCAAAATCTCAATCTTCCTGATTGCATCCTCACGAATATCTCTTATTACCGAATAGGTAATCTTGTTGTTACACACATTCATAAGCCACTGACTGATAGCAGTAACAATAATCGCAACGCCTATCCTGGTCAGTATCTCAAAAATATTGTTATAATCCACATTACCCTTGCCAATTATAAAATCAATGGCATCACCGATATACACCGGCACCAGCAAAGTTAAAACCACCGTAACAATCGCCAGCCCAAAGGAACATATCAGATACGCCCAGTATTTCTTTATATATCTAAGCACCCTAAAAAGAGTATCCTTCTGATTAATCTTTTTACTTTTCACAATTACACCTCTTGTCCCAGTCTTGCTTTAACACTTCTAAAACAAGCTCACCTCTTGCTTTACTCACCAATCTCCGCTCTCCTGAAAAAACACACTATTCATCAATGCTTTTACGCTGCTGAGTTATTATTTATATCCATGGCAAACACACCTCTTGCTTTACTCCCAACCTTTCGCTCTCCTGAAAAAACACACTATTCATTAATGCTTTTACGCTGCTGAGTTATTATTTATATCCATGGCAAGCGCATCGAAGGCGAAGCCTGAGCTTAAGCTTGCGTGGATATAAATATTAACTCAGCTCTTAAAATTACTATTGTGTTTTCTCAGGTGCCTTTACTTCGATGCGGTGAATCTCCTGATATACCTCGCAACTTTCAAGCAGTTCATCATGGGTTCCGATACCTACACATTCACCATCCTCAAGCACAAGAATCTTGTCAGCGTGCATTATCGAAGAAGTACGCTGGGAAACTATAATCATAACTGTGTCATCACAAATTTCTTTAAGGGCTTTTCTCAGACGTGCATCTGTTGCATAATCAAGGGCTGAAGAACTGTCATCCAGTATTAATATCTCCGGCTTTCTCACAATTGCCCTGGCGATTGTCAGTCGCTGTCTTTGTCCTCCGGAAAGATTTCTGCCACCCTGCTTTATTTTATAATCAAGACCTTCACCCTTGGAGTCAACAAACTCCTTCGCCTGGGCAATTCTTAAAGCCTCGTATATTTCCTCATCACTTGCATTTGGTGCACCCCACTTCATATTGTCTCGGATGCTTCCCTTGAACAGTACGGCCTTCTGCATTACTATACCGATTTTATCTCTAAGCTCTGACACATCATAATCTCTGACATCCCTGCCATCCACTGTAACACTTCCGCCGGATACATCATAGAATCTAGGGATTAAATTTACTAAAGTCGACTTACCTGAGCCGGTACCACCAATAATACCAATAGTCTCTCCCTTTTTCGCTGTAATGGTAATATCTGAAATTGAGTCTGCACCAGCGTCAATATACATCATTGATACATGGTCAAAGACAACTTTATCCTCTGAATCAGAATTATTAATATCTGCCTTCTCTGCTTTAACTTCTGCCAGCCCCGGCTGGATTTCAAATACCTTTTCAATTCTTCCGGCACAGGCAAGTGCCTTGTTCACTGTAATTATCAGAGTTGCAAACTTCACAAGCTCCACAAGTATCTGGGACATGTAATTTACAAGGGCAATTACCTCTCCCTGCGTAAGAGCTCCTGTATCTACCCTTACAGCTCCGGTCCAAATTATCGCAATTGTTGCAACATTTACAATAATATATGTCACCGGATTCATAACCGCCGAGATTTTCCCTACAAACTTCTGCAAATCGGTGAGCTTTTCATTCTCATCATCGAACTTTTCTATCTCGTCTCCTTCTTTGTTAAAAGCTCTTATGACCCTTATACCGGTAAGATTTTCACGGGTTATCCTTAATACTCTGTCAAGACCTTCCTGCACCTTACGGTACAATGGTATACTCACCGCCATAACACCGAAAACCACCACTGCCATAAGCGGAATTGCCACAACAAATATAAGTGCAGCCTTCGCATCCACGGTAAAAACCATAATCATTGCGCCGAATACTATAAATGGAGAACGAAGCAACAGTCTTAAAAACAGATTCACACCACTCTGTACTTGATTCACATCACTGGTCATTCTGGTGATAAAGCTTGAGGTTCCATTAGAATCCAGCTCTGAAAAAGATAACGACTGTATGTGCTTAAAAAGTGCAGAGCGAAGCTTCGCTGCAAAACCTACCGATGCCTTTGCGGCAAAATACTGGGCAGTTATAGCACAGGTAAGACCTATTACCGCCAAAGCAAAAAGCAGCAGTCCCATCTTTATAATATAAGGCTTGTCCATTGAAGCAATACCTTTATCAATAATTGCCGCCACTACCAATGGAACAAACAGCTCAAAAGAAGCCTCGGTCAGCTTAAACAATGGCCCAAGCACAGCTTCTTTCTTATAATCTTTCATGTATATCAATAACTTCTTCATAAATACCTCTAAAAGTTTATTTCGTTGTCTATCTTATCACAAAAAACTCTAATATAAAATATTATGCCGGATTTTATAATATAAACTTTTTATTATTTGTGCAAATTCAGCTTTTACTAGAGATAAAAACAAGGGCAGTGACGGTACCCTTGTTAGTCACCATCACCACCCTTGTGGTATTTGTATTCTAGAACCTTCTTGATATTCTCAGTTACAAGTCAAAGACATATCTGCCTTACTTTAAAATCTGAATCTTACCAATCACCGGTAATTCCTTTGCTCTACCGTTGGCAGCATTGATTATACCTATAACAGCAAGAATCAGAAAGACAATTGAGATAAAGCTAATAATGCTTGTGATAAAACTCAATCTCCATGAGATCATCAGAATAATGGTATTAATAATTGTCGATGCTATGCTGTATGCCACGCAGGCAATCAGGAGTACTAAACCCTGATTTGCATGGAAGCGGGCAAATTTCGAATCCTTTGCCGCAAACATCGGAATGAAGCACAGCGGACCGAAGTACGCTAAAATACCCATTACCTTGTTCTGTGCAATATCGTTTGCATCATATTCAGCAGTCGTATCAGCAGTGTTGTTAAGTGCTGCCACCTTTGCTGAAAAATCGTTCTGTTTTGCTGCAGGCTGTGCCTGTTCTGAAGCTACCTGCTGAGGCTGTGTTTGAGTTTGCGGCTGAGCCTGCTGTTCTGAAGCCGGTATCGCTTCAATTGCATTTCCACATCCCGGGCAGAATTTTACACCCTCATCTACCTTAGTTCCACATTTTCCACAAAATGCCATAATATATACCTCCTAATTCTTTTTATTCTAACGGAATACCATTAAGGCCACCGTTTTCAAACTGTTCTGTTATACTGCCAAATTCATTTATCGTATCACCCAATTCACCGAACTGACTGAACAAGTCACTAAAATTTCCAAACTGACTGTTGGTTAGCTGATTGATATAATCCATGAAGAAACTGCTCAGAGCAAAGAATAATACTATCAGCACCCCTGCAATCACAAGAGCGATAATCAACCAAATCAGCATTGCTCTTGCATAGTTTTTCAGATTTTTGTTCTTTGCCGCAAACGCCATGATAATGCATGCGATAAATCCGATAATCGGAATAGCAAATAATAGCATAATACCAAAGTATGCACCTGTGCCAACCACTTTACTTGTAGTATCCGGAGCCGGTTGCTGATACACCGGTTGCGGTGCTACAGGTTGTGTATATATCTGCTGTGTTTGCTGATAGTTTTGCTGCTGCACTTGAGCCTGTGGTTGCACCTGAGGTTGTGCCTCGGCCTTACTAACTGTTGATTCTGTTACAGGTTGCTTTGAAACAGGTTGTGCGGAATCGACGGGTACCTTCGTACCACATTCGGTACAAAACTCCATACCCTCTCCTATTTCTTTCCCGCACTCAGTACAAAATCTTGCCATTATGTTCACCCTCCTTTTTTACTTATTATTCTTTTCAAATACCATTCATTGTCTATTTTGTGCGAAAGTATATTCACGCCACTGACCTTCTTCGCCCAATTGTATATGTAATATGGATTTTGTATACATATCAGTGATATCGATATATACGACCTGATCGTATGCAGGAAGTTCACCATTAGCTTCCGAGCTTACGGCAGGATAGTGAATAATAAACTTCATTGGGATTTCTCCAAATGACGTCATTGCCTTTTCGAATGTTCCGTAACCTCTGCCTCCTGAATTTAACATGCCTTCCTCGAAAAGAAGTGTATTACTGTCCGCTTGTTCGAAAGACACGTATCCACCATCCGCATTTGTCCATAATCCGCTCATTTCCGTCCAGAGGGATTGCATTTCGGAGAACGTCGCATACTGAACATTTTTCATTTCATCATATACATCCTCATAGCAAATACCTTTATAGGTGTAGTCTCTCCATTGATCATCCGGTGCCTCAACTCGTATATTGCCATTTTCTAAATCTGAAATGTCTATTGAGATGGTATATCCAAGAGGAAGCAAATCCAGCGAATCGGCAGCATTATCTTCTATCGGTCGGTATTCTGCCGACAAAGTATATAATCCATTGCCAAAATCAACAGCCGATGAAACTATCGCCGCATCTCTGCCATATGGAACCGGTGATCCCCAAAGGCCACTTAAAAAAGCGGAATTTTCACCATCATAGGTAAAATATACAAAACGTTCATCATTTCCCCAACAACCATAAATATCTTCCCAGAAAAACAGCAAATCCTCTTGCGACTGCTCAGAGTTGTTATCTAAATCAAGTTCAGATGACAATTCATCAAGCAATGAACTTCCACTGAGGTCTATATTTTCTAATTGACTGCTTAATTCTCCCAGCATATTATTCAACTCAGATAGTTCAGATAATTCTTCACAACCAGTCAACATGAAACAGGCTGTTAAAATCAATGCTATAAATAGATATCTGTATTTCATAATAACCTCCTGTATCATTCAAAATAGCATCCACACTTTTTACATACTTTAGCTTTTCTTTTGTTCTTGGCTTTACAATTCGGACACTTCTTTTTCTTTGTAGCGATTGCAATAATGATTATCACAAACAATATCATGAAAATAACAATTGCAATAACAATTGCAATCCAAATAAAGATGCACAATCCAAGAGGTACACTACAGAAACCACAGAGAGAACATTTGTCATCTACAGGTGATATATCCACGGCTGGCTGCTCTGTCTCACTCTCAACCTCCACAGTTGGACTCTCTGTTCCACTTTGGGTAGCATCAGGGAATTCCTGCGTACCACCACCGTTTATTTCAAGCTCATTAGACCATTCAGACGGGCCATGTGTACCGGTGAAGCGGATGCGCAGCTTGACATTACTGTTTTCCTCAATGGGATAATCCCAACTATAAGCACCCCTGCTGCCGTTCCACAAACACCAATCGCCGCCTGCATCGGCAGTGTCAAACTGAATCCATTCACCGCCATCAATGCTGACCTGGGTTTCAAGACCGTCAAACTGACCTTCATCCTGCATATAGTAGTACACATTTGCCATCCAAACCGATTCAGGTGTGGTCTGTGCATATTCTAGATGACTGTTTTCATCGCCTTCGGAAAGTACGATCTTTAAGTCTGAGATAATTGGTGCTTCATATGTAGTAGGTTCTTCCGGAACGATCTGAGTAGTGTTCTTACCGAAAATCGCACTTTCCGACCAATCGGAGAACTTCGACTGCTTTTCACCGGGGCCTTCACCGTCCTCGTTCTTTACCAAAGGCTCCCACTCCATATAATAGCGGCAGCGGATGTAAAGGCTGTGGTTTTCTACGTCAAAGGAATAGATATCGTCCTCGTAGCCGTCACCAATGTACTTTTCGGAAATGATGGCGGGTTTGTAAGGTACGAAGGTGCCCGAATCGGGGCCTTCGTAATAGGTCAGCCAGAAGAACTCGAAGTCCTCCATCAGTTCGGATCGGAGCGATACGCTTTGGAAGCCTTCGCCGTAGCTGCCTACGCCATACTGACTGTCCCATTCACTCGTATACTGCCAGTTGCTCTCACCATCCAACGATACGTCGTATTGCATTACGATTTCAAAAGACCAAAGGCCGTATTTTT
>JAZULV010000029.1:0-1788 GCA_045603305.1 Lachnospiraceae bacterium
CCTCTTTCATATCTTATGATGACAAGATAGAAATAGAGAACATTATTTATAGGTACAAAACTTGTGATTACAGAGATAAAGATATATATGAACCTACAGTAAAAATAATAGACATAATGGGTAAATATTTTGATTAATCCTTCTGATACAATAACTGAAAAAAGACAAAGCTTAATTAGCATAATTGAAAAAATATATATTTTAAAGGAGACCTTATGGCTGATTACAAGAAGATTATAGCTTATTTTGATATAAAGGACGGCAAGGCTGTTGTTACTAAGAGTGAGGGTGTGTTTGAGTATGACGCAGTTGAACTTGCAAAGGCCTATGACAACAACGGTGTTGACGAGATGATGATTTTCGAGTTCTCTGAAAATGATGCAGAGCACGAAAAAAACATCGGAATTATCAAGGACATTACAAGGGCAGTTGATTGTCCGGTGCTTTTAGGCGGCAATATCAAGCGTCTTGAAGATGTTAAGAAATATCTTTACGCCGGAGCTAAATATGTGGTTTATGATGCAGCTTGTGATACTCAGGCGGCACTTATCAAAGAAGGCACTGATAGATTTGGCAAGGATACTGCGATTGTGTATGTAGGCGATTCATCCAAGCTGTCATCAGTTGCTAACTATGTAAACGATGGTGCTTCTATTTGTTATAATGACACAGATAATAAACTTGCTGATGACACTGCATATATGGTAAGCGGCTGTCCTAAGAAGCCGGAGGAACTTGCTGAGGCTTTAGCTGATGAAAATTGCAAAGCGGTTGTATTAAATATTAAGTTTGAAGATGTGGCACAGGTTTTTGAAATAAAGAATTATTTGAAGCAGGTCGGTGTTGCAGTAAATACCTTTGAATCAAGTGTTGCATGGTCTGATTTTAAGCTCAACAGCGATGGACTTATTCCTGTAATCGTTCAGGACTACAAGACCCTTGAGGTTCTTATGATGGCATACATGAATGAGGAAGCCTTTAATAATACACTGGCTACCGGCAAGATGACCTATTACAGCCGTAGCCGTAAGTCCCAGTGGCTTAAGGGTGAGACTTCAGGGCACTTCCAGTATGTAAAGTCTCTCGATATTGATTGTGACAATGATACTATTTTAGCAAAGGTATATCAGGTTGGAGCAGCATGCCACACCGGAAACAGAAGTTGTTTCTTCACAAACCTTGCTAAGAAAGAGTATGATGACACAAATCCTCTTATGGTATTTGAGAACGTGTACAACGTAATCATGGATAGAAAGATTAATCCTAAGGAAGGATCATACACAAACTATCTCTTTGATAAGGGTGTTGATAAAATCTTAAAGAAGGTAGGAGAAGAGGCAACAGAAATCGTCATTGCGGCGAAGAATCCGGACCCGGAAGAAATTAAATATGAGATATCAGATTTCTTATATCATGTGATGGTTCTTATGGCTGAGAAGGGTGTGACCTGGGAGGATATAACCAAGGAGTTGGCGAATAGATAAATTTGAATATGAATATAAAATTTAAGTGCGGTAGTTTATGCTATCGCACTTTTTCCTTGCGAAGTTCTCTCATGTACTCTTGCATATCTGCCTCATCTTTAAAACCAGCTCTTTTGGCTTCTCCTGCAAAAGCTTCTGAAACACGGTTAAAAGCAAGCATAGCAGAGTTTTCAAGATAGAATCTACCGTTTTCTTCGATAATAATAACTTTATCGCCAGTTTTTAACTTTAATTTGTTACGCACAGAGATTGGAATAGTTATTTGTCCTTTGCTGGATAATTTAGCAATCTCCATAATTACACC
>JAZULV010000030.1:0-2362 GCA_045603305.1 Lachnospiraceae bacterium
CGTTCCAGACTTCACTTCTACAGGTGTAAAAGACGGAAAACGTCTTGATTACTGGCCAGTTATCATTCGTGCGGTAAATACAGTAGATGCAATGGTATGTACTGTTCCAGAAATTGACTGGTCTGTACTTCAGACAATTACCAATCGTATTTTAAATGAAGTGGATGGTGTATGTCGCGTTTGTCTAGATATGTCGCCTAAGCCAATTGCAACCATAGAGTGGGAATAATGGAAAATGTTTGGGAAGCCTTATAAAATGGGGCTTCCTTTTTTTGTGTGCTTGCAAAATGCTTGCAGAATAAATTCTTGATGCAAAACTCAACTATCCGTGGAGTTTTGGCTTCGAGTAAGTTTGCATACAAAATTAACTATTTTTGTTATGATAAACATACGGTACCGATAAAGAAAAAAAGGAGAGATTTGTATGTCAATAGGTCAAACGATTAAACTGTATAGACGAGAAAAAGGATTAACCCAAAGTGAGTTAGCAGAGTTAATCGGTGTGTCGATGCAGGCAGTCTCAAAGTGGGAAACAAATGCGGGTATGCCGGATATAGCGCAAATAGTGCCATTAGCCAGAGTACTTGAAATATCGACGGATAAGTTGCTTGGAAATGTGGACGAAGAAGTAGAAAACCAAGTGACAAAAATAAAAGCACAATTTCCAGATATCAATATCATATCAGGAGTAGAACGCGCAAAGAGATTTTATGCAGAGGCATCAGAGTTATTCAATAAGCATCCGGGCATGTCAGATATTGCATTGATTTGTTTGGAGAGTTTTACGGAATTAGTGTTTCAAAAGGAAATCGTGAAAGAGAGTGCAGAAATCATTGAGGAATGTGAAAGGTATATGCACTGTATTTTGCGATATGAGAAAGACGCAGATCGTATTTGCAGAGCATACTGCATAATGGCGAGAGCCTATAACTTGCAAGGTGAGGAAATAAAATCCAAGGAAGTGTTAGGAAACATACCGCAGATATACGGAGACAGGAATTACTGGGAGGCTGAAAATGCATATTTGGATGGTAATTATGAACTGGCTTTACAAAAAGTAAAAGAAAGTTTTGCTTTAAAAGCAAGATTTATTTCAAGATGTATCCGGCTGGCTATAAGAAGTATTTCTAAAAGCGGTAGAGAAGGTAGTGCTAGAGAGTGTTATGAACTGAGTGAATATATGTCTCGTATAGTAAGTGCGTTTCTGTCTGGAGGCGATTACTTGCCGTCGAGACAGATTATGCAAAAATGCTGTAACATGTGTGGCTTGGTAGAGCAATCCATTGAAATAGGAGAAAACGAAAAGGCTAAACAGTATTTTGAAGAATTGCTAGATGTGAAAGAACAATATGCCAAGTTTCTTGAAAATCCAAGCGATAAACATTGCCTGATGTTTGTAGAGGGGGATTTTGATAATGCAGAATGGTTTAATATGACAGAGCTAGAGAAAATGGTTGATTCAGTAAGGTCAAAGATAGAAGGAGTGCAATGAACTCGAATGGAAAAGGTCTGAACAGGCCTTTTTCGTTTCCTAAAATATAATTTACATAATAATAAATTGCGGTAGGAAAAGGTATTAGGTATAATGGATTTAAATGAAAGGGGTTATAGATAATGGAGAAAAAAGAATGGGTTATGCCAACGCATATAATTGCAACGGCAGGAATTGTTATCAACGAGAAAGATGAAGTCCTTATGGTTACAACACATAATTATGACTGGGTTTTTCCAGGAGGACAAGTTGAAGTCGGAGAAAGTGTAATTGATGCTCTGAAGAGAGAGATTATGGAAGAAGCAGGTGTAGATATTGAAGTTGGGGAGGTGTTCTGCATTGCTTCAAATACAAAGAAATATCCTGGATATAATGGTGTTAAGGAAATACCTACAAAAATCATGTTAGACTTTATCTGTAAGGCAAAAGGCGGAGTGCCACGACCATCGGAGGAAAATTCAGAATCTATGTATGTTCCGAAAGATAAGGTGTTAGATATGATTAAAGCACCGGCGATTATTGAAAGGTATAAGGCATTCTTAGATTATACTGGGAGACCAACGTATATGGAGTATGTGGCCAAACCAGTTTTTGAATTGAAATTGAAGAGATTGATTTAGGAGTGAATAGTGATGGTACGTTTATACGGGCAAGGAGCTTATAAAGTAGTTTTAGTACACGGTGGTCCAGGGGCAATCGGTTCGTTAAAAGGGTTTGCAAAAGAACTGAATGATAGAACAAATATAGGGGTAGTAGAGGCGATACAATCAAAGTATTCCATCGATGAGTTGATAGAAGAATTACATAATCAAATCCAAGACAATTGTTTTGATAAAGTTACTCTGATAGGACACTCTTGGGGTGCATGGT
>JAZULV010000031.1:0-11735 GCA_045603305.1 Lachnospiraceae bacterium
AAATATCAAAATGGTTTATTGCCGAAACTGCTTGTATAGTTAAATTTTACCTCAGACAAGCTATCCTCACAAGTTTATTTTCTAAAATATAACAAAAATTTAATAATAAATGCTACTAAAAAAACGACACCCTTCTAACAAAGTCTGTCGTTTTGTGTATAAGCTACAAAAATAGCTTTTTCAATTTTTAGTTATGAGTTTGAATCTTCGCACTTTTTATACACTTCAAGAATACAATATTGCCCACGCTCTGTCCAATCTACATTTAGATATTTAACCATATAGTCATAAGCATCTTTCCGGTTATCAAATAATCCATTAGCATTTAATTTGTCAAAGTCAGCTGCAAATAAAGTCCCCTCTTCATCACAACCATGCCATCTGCATATAAACATACAATCGCAAATCATCGAAAAACTTCCGGCGTAATCGATAGGATATGATACATCATATCCTATGAATTCATATCCCTTAGGTACATCATCTTTAACTCCACTGTTTCTCACCCAAATCAATTCAAAATTACTTGCTTCCTTAAATAAGGCCATATACTGCAAAGCAGATGACTCTTCTTTCATTAATTCATCAGCAAAAGAAAAGTCGTCAATGATTTTCTTGACAATCTCTTTTTGCTCTTTCGTAAGTTTCTTTTTATGTTTATCTCCTAAATCAAGCCCCATTCTACCTGTGCCATTGTATATTTTCTTAGGCTTATTGTAATAAGGAAGAGCATATATGTTTGGAGGTGTTTTTTTGAATCTCGGCAACTCTTCTGCATATAAAATCTCGTACTTCTTTACAGTAGAAAACTGTGAAGGATAATCCACCTCTGTTTCAATAATGTGTCCCGTTTCATAGCATTCATAACAGATTGCTTTCATCAATATTACCACCCCTTTGCATATACTATCAAAACTTTGTTTTTCATTCAATTATCACTGAAAAGGATTAATATTCTTTGTATTTTTTTGTGAGAATTGATAATCCAAATTAGTAGTATGCATTTTCCGATTTATAAAATACGATTAATGAAAATAAACATAATAATCACCATTTGCATTATTGTCTATATCCTCTTTCGAAGTGAAGGAAATCATGGCTTTTCTATATGTTAGAGAATGTAAAATATTTTGCCGTTCCTCTTCTGTGCCACCGCAAAATGTAATATTAGGAGTACCCATGTTTGTAATTTCAAATGCTTCTTTTGGATAACCAAGATTAATTAAATTATGGATTGTTGCTTTTTCCAATTCGTCGCAATAGCCTGATGATTTAGCAAACTCTAACTCAGCATCAGTTTTAAATAAATACCAGATAACGAGATAATGTGGTCCAATATCAACCGCACCATAAAAGAAATGCTGATAGATTTTAGGTGTTCTGTCAACAAATGCAGAAACAGTTTTATCTACGGCCTTCTTTATTATTCGCTTACGATTTGATAAAAAGAACATAATAATCACCACCTTTTCTATAAATATATCATAAAAAGAGATTAACCGCTACTTGTATCAAAATAACGCTTATAAATTAAATATTAGCTTCATAGAATTTATTTCATAAAAAAAGACCTATACTTTATATCAAAGCATAGATCTTTTTTAGCTGGAGCTGAGGGGAGTCGAACCCCTGTCCGAAAGCCCTTTCACTTAAGCTTCTTCCATCACAGTCATTATATTAACATTCCCTCACTTAAGCACCTAATGACAGGTTCTTAAGTTTAGTAGCTTCATAAAGTCTTCAGTCTCCTCAAAGCTTTGGAGTTGAAGTTCCCCACCTTGGTCGATGCCGGAGTATAAGCCGTGGGAAGCTTAAGTCCGACAGCTGCAATTAGGCAGCGTATGCTAAATTATCGTTAGCGTTTATATTTAATTCCGTTTTATTGACGTGGCCACGGTCCACGGATGGCTACCCAAGCTGCTAGACCCCCGTCGAAACCAGTACAACCCCTGGTTTGTAATAATGCAAAGAAAATATAGCATGTGCTTAGTAAACACTAAAACTCATTATTCCTCTGCATTACGGAAGCTAACGCTTTCAACGAATTATCTTCATTGGAATGATATAATATCACTTTTTAAATATGGTGTCAAGAGTCAAATTGACTATACACACAAGCATAAACTAATCGCTAAATGCAAGCACATCTTACTTTACGCAGAAAGTAAGTTAGTAAAGATTTTTCACCTTGAAATCTCTCTCAACTTCTCTTCTCTGGTCCTTAGCAGCGATATCCTGACGTTTGTCATAAAGCTTCTTGCCTCTTGCCAGACCGAACTCAACCTTAACCAGACTTCCCTTGAAATATACTCTAAGCGGTACTATGGTGTAGCCCTTGGTCTGCATCTTGCCGTTTATCTTATTAATCTCATATCTGTGCACCAATAACTTGCGGACTCTTAAAGGGTCTTTATTAAAGATATTGCCCCTCTCGTAAGGGCTGATGTTCATGCCATATATGAACACTTCCCCCCTCTCAACTTTTATAAATGACTCTTTTATACTGCACTTGCCCTGTCTTAAGGACTTCACTTCGGTGCCGGCAAGGGATATGCCGGCTTCGAAGGTATCTTCTATAAAATAGTCATGGTATGCCTTTTTGTTATTGGCTATAAGTTTAATCGAATCCTTCCCCATAAACTCACTATTCCTCCTCTGTCACAATACCAAAGTCTATTGTGCTCGATAACTTATCCACAGAAAGCACCTCAATCTTCACCTTCTGTCCTAAGACATAATGCTTGTGAAGGGTCTCTCCTACTAATTCATAATGTTCCTCATCAAAGATATAGTAATCATCCCTAAGCTCAGTGATATGCACCAGACCCTCAACAGTATTCGGCAGCTCGACGTACATACCCCAGGAAGTTACTCCTGAAACCACGCCCTCAAACTGCTCACCTATATGCCTGCTCATATACTGGCACTTCTTAAGCTTCTCTGTATCTCTCTCCGCCTCGTCAGCCTGTCTCTCCATCAATGATGACTGTGCCGCAACCTCAGGCAATATCTTATCATAATGAGCAACTCGTTTCTCTGATAATCCCTTGCCCAGATTCTCCTTCATGATTCTGTGAATCTGCAAGTCCGGATATCTTCTGATAGGGGAAGTGAAATGACAGTAATACTTCGCCGCAAGTCCAAAATGTCCCTCGCATTCGGTATTGTATCTTGCACGCTGCATAGACCTTAATGTAAGTCTGCTTATCATCATCTCCTCCGGAGAGTTTTCAATGCTTACCAGAAGCTTCTGTATCTCCTTCGGATGAACTGCGTTATTACCGGTTCTGATATTATAGCCGAAATTGTTAATCAGCATGGCAAGCTTCTTAATCTTCTCCGGGTCCGGCTCTCCGTGGGTTCTGTACACGAAAGGAAGCTCCTGCCAGAAATAGTCCTCAGCCACGGTTTCATTTGCCATGAGCATAAAATCTTCAATGATTTTCGTTGCTGTATTTCTCTCATAAGGCTTGATTTCTACAGGTCGGCCCTTCTCATCAAGAATAATCTTGCTCTCCGGTAAATCAAAGTCTATAGAGCCTCTCTTCTTTCTCTTCTCTCTGAGAATACCTGAGAGCTCCTTCATAAGCTCGAACATCGGTACAAGCTCTGAGTATTCCTTACACTCTACTTCATCCTTATCTTCTAATATCTTATTAACTGAGGTGTAACTCATTCTTCTGTCAACATTAATAACAGTCTCGGCGATATTGTGACCTAATATGTTACCTTCACTGTCTATCTCCATAATACAGCTGAATGCAAGCCTGTCTACACCTGCATTCAGTGAGCAGATGCCATTTGAAAGCTTGTGCGGAAGCATCGGAATAACTCTGTCTACCAGATACACGCTGGTTGCTCTCTTTAACGCTTCCTTATCCAAAGGACTGCCTTCTGTCACATAATGACTCACATCCGCGATATGAACACCCAAAGTGTAAATGCCCTCAGAAGACTTCGATATAGTAATAGCATCATCTAAGTCCTTCGCATCTTCGCCATCAATAGTAACGGTCTGAAGACCTCTTAAATCAAGCCTTCCTTCCTTCGAAGCCTCATCAACCTCACTTGGAATGCTTTCTATCTGCTTCATAACTTCCTTAGGGAACTCCGTCTCAAAACCGTAGGCCTTTACAATGGACATGATATCCACACCCGGGTCATTAGCATGACCAAGTATCTCTATAATCTTGCCCTCCGGCTTCCTTCTTGTATCACCATAGTCAGTTATTCTGACTATAACCTTGTGTCCCTTTACTGCACCTAAGGAGTGCTCTTTCTTAACAAATATATCTCTGGTTATCTTCTGGTTGTCCGGCACTACAAAGCCAAAGGTCTTGTTGTCAGAATAGTATCCCACAACCTCTTTGACAGTATGCTCAAGGACTTTAACGATTCTGCCTTCTTTTCGCTTGCCATTACCACCTTCCTTAGTAATAACAGCCTGAACCTTATCACCATGAAGTGCATTGTATACATGTTCTTCCGGAATGAATATATCCTCTTCCATTCCCTCTACAGTAACAAAGCCAAAACCCTTCTTATTACCTGTAAATTCACCTACAATGGCAAAGGTTCCAGCCGAACCATACTTACCTTTATTTGAAATAGATATCTTGCCTTCAGCTAATAACGCATCAAGAACTTCTTTTAATGAATCCCTGTCTTCCTTTGATATATCTAAGAGCATGGCAAGCTCCTTAAGCTTCATAGGTTTATAGTGACGGTCATTAAACAATGCAAGCATCATATCTTTTCTTCTATCTAATACATTCTTATCCACACCAGACACCTCTTTTCATGTAAATAATTTCAGTACTTATTATATCAAGTGCTTATTCTCTTTCAGATATTATAACCAAATTAGCAAAAAAGGACTCACCATGTCCCTATCCGGTGATGGTGAATCCTGTCATCTGCGTAGTAATACCAATCAAAAATTAATATAAGATATTCAAAACTATAGATAAAACAATAAAAGCAGCAGCAAAATACTTTGTGCTCTTCTCAAGCTTACCTTCGATTGAACGACCCTTATTCTTACCCCAGAATGTCTCTGCGGCACCACTGATTGAACCACTAAGTCCTGCTGACTTACCTTCCTGTAATAATACTATAACAATCAAAGCGAGACTCACTAATACTAATAAAACAGTCAAAATAATTCTAGCGTAAACCATTTTAACACCTCCTATAGTCAAACATAAGTATTTTAACATATCTAACCATGCTTGACAAGTACTTTTTTATATAATGAAGGTACTATTATAAGCATCAGCTTAGAACAATAGACCTTCTGTTTTTCGCAGTAAAGAGTCCGGAAATCCGGACTCTTATGTATACATTACTCACAACGTGATAATAAATCTTCCCATCTGCGGTCAACTTCCCTCTGGAACTCCTCGATAAGATGCTCGTTGCCGGCCTTAAATAAGTGCTTAAAGCGTCCCTGCTTTGAAAGGAAATCCTCAACCGGAAGCTTCTTCTTTGGTGTGTAGTTAAGAACCCACTTGCCCTCGATAACCTCGAATAATGGCCAGTAGCAGGTCTCAACACCAAGCTTACAAATCTCTATGATGTCCGGTGTGTTGTATCTCCAGCCACGTGGACATGGAGCCATAATATTAAGGAAAGCTGCACCCGGTGTATAAATAGCCTTCTCAGCCTTAATATGAAGGTCCTTGAAGTTCTGTACAAATGTAGTCTGAGCTACATATGGTACATCATGATAAGCGATAATTGACGCAAGGTCTTTTCTGTTCTGCATCTTACCATTTGACTGCTTGCCTACTGGAGTTGTAGTTGTATCAGCAAACATAGGTGTTGCAGATGAACGCTGGATACCTGTGTTCATGTATGCACCGTTATCGTAGCATACATAAACCATATCATGTCCACGCTCCATTGCTCCTGAAAGTGACTGGAAACCGATATCATAAGTACCACCGTCACCACCAAAAGTAATGAACTTATATGTGTCGTCAATCTTACCTTTTCTCTTTAAGGCATTGTAAGCACCCTCAACACCACTCATGGTAGCACCTGCATTCTCAAATGCATTGTGAATGTAGCTGTCTTCCCATGCTGTATAAGGATACATAAATGTAGAAACCTCAAGACATCCTGTAGCGTTACCAATAACAGCCTTGTCTCCTTCATGAAGGCCTCTTAATACGTTACGAACTGCAATTGTACCGCCGCAGCCTGCGCACATTCTATGACCAGGAGCAAGACGCTCTGGTTTATTCATTGTTTCTTTAAAATTATAAGCCATGTTCTTGTCCTCCTTATTCCCTAACTCCGAGGTAACGGTATGTCTCTCCTACCTCGCCGGTCTTAACTATAGTATCAAGTGCATTGTATACCTCTTCGATATGCTCAACACGAACGTCACGGCCACCAAGACCATATACATAGTTGATTGCATAGCAAGAAGCCTTAGCCTTAAATAACGCACTCATAATCTCTGAACCCATAGGTCCAACATTGTCATTGTAGCTTTCTGTACGGTCCATAATTGCAACCGCCTTAACATTCTTAAGTGCCTCTGCAATCTCAGATGCCGGGAATGGACGGAAAAGACGAACCTTGATAAGTCCGGCCTTCATACCGGCCTCTCTTAACTTATCAACTGCATCCTTAGCTGTACCGGCTGCTGAACCGATAATAACGATTGCATACTCAGCATCTTCCATTCTGTACTCTTCAAAAAGACCATACTCTCTGCCTGAAATCTTAGCAAATTCCTTAGCAACCTCAAGAGTAACAGCCTTTGCATTGTGAAGAGCCTCTGCCTGAGCACGCTTTGCCTCCATATAGAAGTTGGTTACTGAGTAAGGACCAACTGCCATAGGACACTCTGAATTAAGGAGATAATTCTCCGGATTGTACTCACCAACAAAATTCTTAACATCTTCATCTTCAAGAAGCATGATATTCTCAACAGCATGGCTGGTAATGAAACCATCCTGACAAACCATAATAGGAAGTCTTACATCCTTATGCTCTGCAATTCTGTAAGCCATAACAGTGTTGTCATAGGCTTTCTGATTGTTCTCTGCATAAAGCTGAATCCATCCTGAATCTCTTGCACCCATACTGTCTGAATGGTCACAGTTAATGTTGATAGGTCCTGATAACGCACGGTTAACAAGTGCAAGCATAACAGGAAGTCTGTTAGATGCTGCTATGTATAATTCTTCCCACATATATGCAAGACCGCATGATGATGTGGCTGTAAGGCTTCGTGCACCTGCTGACTGGGCACCGATTGCAGCACTCATAGAACTGTGCTCACTCTCAACTGTAATAAACTCTGTATCTACCTTGCCATCTGCAACATACTTTGAAAAGTACTGTGGAATCTCTGTGGAAGGTGTGATAGGGAAAGCAGGGAAAACATCAGGATTAATCTGTCTTAATGCTTCTGAAACTGCTTCGTTACCTGATAAACGATCTCTTCTTGCCATCTTACTTTACCCCCTCCATAGTAATTGCACCAAATGGGCAGTTCTTTACACAAATACCACAACCCTTACAATGGTCGTAGTCAAACTCTCCACGCTTCATATCCTTTACCGGAATAGCACTGTCAGGACATACCGGAACACAGAGAAGACACTGCTTACACTTGTCAGCGATGAATTCAGGCTTAACAGCAGCCCATTCACCGGTATTAAACTGTGCAGATGTACCACCTGCATATACCTGCATACCCTCGGTAAGCTCCTTCCAGCTGCAGGTCTCAACTAACTTACTTATATCTGTAGCCATATAAATACGCATCCTTTCCTTAATTTACTTAACCTCGTCAAATGCCATCTTAAGAGCCTTCATGTTACCATCGATAACCTCCGGCTTTGAAGCAAATTTATGCTTAAAAGAGCTTTCCATCTCTGAAAGGAAGCTTTCCTCATCCATAACACCACTAACCTTTACGATAGAAGCTAACATCGGTGTGTTAGGGAAATACTTACCTAATGTAGCAATAGAAACCTTTCTGGCATCAATAGTATATACTGAACCGCTATATCCGTTAAGCATAGGGATAAGCTTTTCCTTAGGTCTTTCACTGTTGATTACTATAGCACCTTCCGGCTTAAGTCCCTTTGTAACATCAACTGCCTCTAAAAGACTCTCGTCAACAACCACTACATAATCCGGCTCATAAATATTGGAATGTACACGAATCTCGCTGCTGCTTATACGATTATAAGCAGTAATAGGTGCACCCATTCGCTCAGGACCGTACTCCGGGAAACCCTGAACGTACTTACCGGTCTGGAAAGCAACATCAGCTAATAATAAAGCTGCTGTCTTAGCACCCTGGCCACCGCGACCATGCCATCTGATTTCTACAACATCTTTCATTGTTCTGACTCCTTTTTTCTATTGTTTTTTGCATATCTTTCATTATAACCTTAATACAACTATTATTCAACTAAAAAATAAAAGGATTGGCAGATTTACCAATCCTTTTATCAAAAACATTACCATCTTAAATCCATAATAAGTCCGGTTGCATTAGTATAGTGAAGAAGTGTACTGTTATCAAATACATCATCATAGCAGAAACCATAAGCCAAACCGCTGTATGAATGTCTGTGGAAGAATGCTGAATAAGCATTACATGGTGTTGTCTGATAATACTTTGTATTGTCTCCCCAATTCTCCGGCTGCAATGCAATACCTCTGTTAAATGCCGCACACATCTGAGCCTCTATAACTAACTCTGTAGAGTTACCTCTGTTGAAGTTACCCTTACCTTCCAAAACGTCCTGTGTAGTAGGTTTGTAAACTGTGTATGTGCCACTGTCACCATCCTTGGTAAATACCATGGCATCTCCGTTTGCACGTCCTCTGAAGGTTCCTGCCTGACAGGTAAATACTAAATCCTGAGTTGAGAACTTATTCCATACTTCGTTAATATATGCATCAAAGTAATTACCGTAAACTGCACCTTCGTTAAATGTACTCTTACATGGTGCCATAATTCTCATATCACCAACTAAAGTAGCATACTCATTTGTAACTTCATTTCTATAGGCTGTGAATATCTCATCTCTCGTTCCGATATCACCAACAGTCTTATCATAAACATCTGCATCACCAGGAGAATTACAGAAACCGCCTTCGCCGATTAATCTGGTTGCTACAGGGAAGCTGAAAAAGTCAACTCTGGTAGTATTACCCCAGTATTCCTTACCGGTAATTGTGAACTCTGCAAATTCAAAATATACATCACTATTAGGGTCAGATGTATTATTTAGGTCCGGTCCAGCATAACCAATGTTACCATTTATATCCTGATTAATTGTAATATATACCTGCTCGCCGTAGCTTATATACATTCTTCCTGAAGTAATGCTTGGAACATATACATGATCTGCTTCTGCAAGGGAATAGCAAATATCTGCACACTTTCTGTCACTCTTTGATATAGTGTTTAATGCGGTTGTAGCAGGAATAAGATTACCATTCTTATCAAGGTAACATAACTGCATATTTGCATTGTAACCAAGAATACACCAGAAAATCTCGTTGTCTGCGTATGCACCGTTAGTATCATTATTCATAAGGAAGTACATTCTGTCATTTGACGGAAGGACATCCGGTCTGGTCTGTGGTATATCACCGGTAAGACCTTCATTTTCATTACCACTGCCACCCTGATTCTGAATCTTAATAGCATCATTGTCTAAAGCGTTAAGCATAGCTTCTTTATAACTTATATAGTACGCTCCGCCAGCCTTATGTGTAGTACCTGAAGTTTCAGTATAATAATAGGTCTGCACCATACCATTAGCATCAGCATATGTAATATAAGGTCTTGCTGCAATATGCTGTGTATAATAACTTTCAGGAATATTCACAACGAGGGCTGTATATGTACGATAACCATTACCATAAGTATATGTATTCACTGCCGGTACTACAATATTCTGTGATGCCAGTGATGTAGCACTCTCATCCTTTACAAGCATAGAACCATCTGCAAGATTATCAGCAAATGTAAGAACTGTACCATAACCAATGCCCTTCTGTGAAGTGCTTGTCGGTTTTATGCCATTGTTCGCTGAGTTAAGGCTGATAACTGAATTAACAAGACTATCATCAATCTTCGTAATAAATCTGATACCTGCTGTGTATGTATCTGTAACCGGTCTGTAATTAACACCTCTGAGATATAAACCGCTATCACTTCCGGTTCCTACATTAATCCATCCGGCATAAAGAGTTTTGTTTGAATTAACCGCTGATGAAAAATTATAAGCGTATCTTAATGCATCAGCTACATTGTTTATTACACCTACATTAGTAGTAAACCAGCCCGCAAATAACAGTCCGTCATTCTCAAGTGCACCAAAATAATTAACTGCACTTCCTGAATTAACAGTTGAAGTACCTACTACTGTACTTCCGTTCATAAATGTAACTACATTACCTGCTGCTTTTACTTCTGTGGTATTACCGTAAGCAGTCAAAGAAAGTGACATTACCATTGCCAGAAGTAAAGCAATTACTCTTGAAATACGTCCTTTTCTCATCTTATAATCCTCCTTATGAGTATTTATATATTTTTTATCACAATAAATAAATATTTATATAATTATAGTAACATTCACCGATGATATATAATCTTAAGCATATAAACGTTCATCATATTATACTATTTTTCCAATCATTTAAACGTTTAAGTTGTTTATATTATAAGAATACACTAATTATCTTTTATCGTCAAGTGAATATTCTTGAAAAATTGCTAGTATTCTGATAGTATATTCCTAGTATATTTATCAATTTTGAACATATTTGATTAATCAACAGTATAAAGCACCAGAGATTAACTTTTTATAGCTTATACGTTTACTTAATATGGAGGATTACCATGAATAATAAAATACCTATTGAAACATCCGCAAGACATATTCATTTATCAGAGAAGGACTTTAAAGCTCTGTTCGGAGAAGATGCTGAGATGACTTTTGTAAAAGAACTCAGTCAGCCGGGACAATATGTCTGTGCCGAAAGAGTTACAGTAGTTGGTCCTAAGGGTACTTACAAGAACGTAGCAGTTTTAGGTCCCTACCGTAAAGAAACTCAAGTAGAGATTTCTTTAACTGACGCAAGGAAGCTCGGCATACCCGGCGTTATCCGTCAATCAGGCGATATTAAAGACACTCCGGGCTGTACATTAGTAACTGAGAATGCAAGCATCGATATTGATAAAGGTGTTATTGTTGCCAAGCGTCATATTCACATGACTCCTAGCGAGGCTATCAGATTTAATGTAAAGGATAATGATGTGGTATGCGTTATTACAAAGAGCTTCGAACGTGCACTCATTTACGCTGACGTTGTAGTTCGTGTACATAAGGACTTCCGTCTGGCTATGCATGTAGATACTGATGAAGCAAATGCGGTCGCAAATGAAACATCTCCTTACGGAGTGATTGTAAAACTCTTCGATAACAATACTTATACTGTAGATATGTGGTTAGAAGAATTACTTATGGGTATTTCAAGATAATATTTTTCAATTATTTTTTATAATATGAAATGGGCAGAACCAATGAATGACATAGGTTCTGCCCAATATTATTATCCACATATCTTATTTTAGATTTTATTAACTAAAACTTCTTTTGAATCACAATGAATTTCAATACCATTCTGTTTCTTATAATTTTCCGCTTCAATATGCACTGTAGCAAATTTTTCTTCTAAAACATTAT
>JAZULV010000032.1:0-1894 GCA_045603305.1 Lachnospiraceae bacterium
GAGAGTAGTTCTAAAACAAAGTCGAAAGTACACATATCCATATTGATTTTAGTAGTATTGAGTAATATAGAATATATTTTGCATATTCGGAGATAACTAACCTATAGATTAATGCTTATTGCAGTATGGGAGTAGGTTATGCAGAATATATCAAGTAGTATTGAACAGAATATACAACATTTTGACAGCAGACTGGATACAGATAAGAATTTTGATATTATTTTTAAGAGATTTGTAATTGGTGACAGGCAGGCATGCCTCTATTGTCTGGATGGCTTTGCTAAGGACGAGATTCTTCAGAAGATTCTTCAGTATTACGGTACGATAAAGCCTGAGGACATTCCTGAGAGTACAGATGAGTTTGCTAAGAAGCTTATACCTTATGCAGAAGCTTCGGTGGTGAAAAAAGATGATGATATGGTGACACAGCTTCTTATGGGAGTATCCTGTATATTTGTTGATGGTTTTGATGCCTGTTTTGCCATAGACTGCAGAACTTATCCGGCAAGAGGTGTAGAGGAACCTGATAAGGAGAAGGTTTTAAGAGGCTCCAGAGATGGTTTTGTGGAAACATTAGTGTTTAATACTGCGTTAATTCGTCGTCGTATAAGAGATGAGAACCTTCGCATGGAGATGCTACAGGTGGGTAACTGTTCAAAGACTGATATAGCAGTATGCTATTATAAAGGAAGAGTTGATAAAGAGTTACTGGAAAAGATAAAGGACAGGATAAATTCAATAGAAGTTGATGCCCTTACTATGAACCAGGAGAGCCTTGCAGAGTGTCTTTTCCCTTACAAATGGTACAATCCTTTTCCGAAGTTTAAGTATTCTGAGAGACCGGATACTACAGCCGCACATCTTCTAGAGGGGAATATTGTTATTATGGTGGACAGTTCTCCTTCGGCAATGATTTTACCGGCTTCGGTTTTTGATATTGTTGAAGAGGCTGACGATTATTATTTTCCACCGGTTACAGGCACTTATCTCAGGCTTTCAAGGGTTATTATATCAATAGCCGCCATGTATCTGACGCCGGTATGGCTGTTTCTTATGCAGAGGCATGACTTGATTCCGCCGGCATTTGACTTTATTAAGATTAGTGACCCTGTTAACGTGCCGCTGATATGGCAGCTTTTGATTCTGGAGTTTGCTATTGATGGTTTGAGACTTGCGGCTCTCGATACTCCAAGCATGCTTACCACACCGCTCAGTGTTATTGCTGCACTGGTGGTCGGAGAATTCTCTGTAAAGTCAGGGTGGTTTAATTCGGAGACGATGTTATATATGGCATTTGTTGCTTTGTCCAATTATACCCAGCCAAGCTATGAGCTTAGTTATGCGATTAAGTTTGTAAGAATAATCATGCTTATACTTACAGGTATATTTGGCGGATGGGGACTGCTGGCCGGATTTATTTTGAGCATTCTTGCTATTGCTTCCAACAGGACTATTGCCGGAAAGAGTTATATATATCCGTTTATACCTTTTGATATAAAGGAAATTAAACGTAGATTATTCCGTACCAGAATACAGCATTCAAATACAAAGCAGAAAAATAGTAAATGATATAGTTTGGGAGTATAACGGATAGAATTTTTCAATAGAATTTTTAAGTGAAATAGCGTGTTGACAGTGCAAATTTTGTAATATAGAATAGTTAGAGAAATTATTATAAATGACAGAGGGATGACTAATGAATAAAGTAAGAACAAGATTTGCACCAAGCCCTACTGGAAGAATGCATGTAGGTAACTTAAGAACAGCACTCTATGCATACTTAATTGCAAAACATGAAGGTGGAGATTTCATGCTCCGTATCGAAGATACAGACTAGGTACGTTTAGTAGAAGGTGCGGTTGAAATTATTTACCACACATTAGAAGAAACAGGA
>JAZULV010000033.1:0-4041 GCA_045603305.1 Lachnospiraceae bacterium
TATAATGACATAGAATATCTTAACGAATCCGATGGATTAGCGAACATTATTAAAGCAATGAAGAATAATCGCAGTTTGTTATAAACAGAACCCGACAGAAACTATACCTGTCGGGTTTAAACAATTTTTATGATGATTAGACTTTTCGTAGAGTATTTATTAGTAGTTTGCATTTGATTTGATATAATAAACAATTACAAGCTGAAAGTAAAGTTAAAGAAGAATTATAAAAGCACAGGGCACTTTACAAAGAATACACCAATGTGATATTCTATTACAGGATTTATTTGCAGAATTATATTTTTCTGGTTTATATATTTTACATAGTAGTTTAGAAATATTTATTCAAACCTAGATAACTAAAATTCTATAAACCTTCAATTTGATTTATACGGAGCAAAATATGTACTTATTTTTTGTTGCGCCGGAGCAGATTGGTGAAACAACTGCTTACATTACCGGCGAGGATGTTAATCATATAAAGAATGTACTGCGTATGCGAATTGGCGAGAGAATACGCATCAGCAATGGGCAGGACAAGTGTTATAACTGCACCATTACCGGTATTTCGGAGGATAGAGTTGATGTTTCGCTGGATGAGTTAGACCCTATTGGCACTGAGCTTCCTGCAAAGGTCTTTCTCTATCAGGGACTTCCGAAGGGCGATAAGATGGAATTTATCATTCAGAAGAATGTGGAACTTGGTATTGCAGGAATTATTCCTGTAGCTACAAGCCGTGCAGTTGTGAAGCTTGATGAGAAGAAGGCGGCAGCGAAGGTAAAGCGTTGGCAGGCTATTTCTGAGAGTGCAGCCAAACAGTCAAAGCGTACGGTTATTCCTGAGATTAATCCGGTTATGAGCTTTAAGGAAGCGGTTAAGCATGCGGCAAAGAATTGCGACGTTTTATTATTTCCTTATGAGAATGCAGAGGGAATTGGGGCTGCAAAGCAGCTTATAGACAGCGTAAAGCCGGGTATGAGTGCGGCGATATTTATCGGGCCTGAGGGCGGTTTTGATAAAGAAGAGGTAGAGTTTGCATTGGAGAATGGTTTTAGCACCATTACTCTCGGAAGGCGTATTCTAAGAACAGAGACCGCAGGAATGATGCTTATGAGCGTGCTTATGTTTAATTTGGAAAGTGGTGAAGTGTAGTGCAGGTATATCTTGATAATTCAGCAACTACAAAGGTATTTGACAGCGTAAAGGATATTTGTGTAAAGGTGATGACCGAGGATTACGGTAATCCATCGTCACTTCATTATAAAGGTGTAGAGTCAGAGAAGTATTTAAAAGAGGCAAGGGATATTATTTCTAAGAGTCTTAGAGCGAAAACTCAGGAGATTATTTTTACCTCCGGCGGAACTGAGTCCAATAACTTAGCGATTATAGGTACTGCCCTGGCTAATAAAAGAGCCGGTAATCACATTATTACATCGACTATAGAGCATCCTTCGGTGTACAATGTGTTTGGCTTTTTAGAGGAGCAGGGCTTTAGGGTATCTTATGTTCCGGTTGATAATAACGGACATTTAAGGCAGGATATATTAGAGCAGACTATTGATGATGAGACAATACTTGTGTCCTGCATGTATGTAAATAATGAAATCGGTTCAGTCAATCCAATTGCTGAAATTGGTGCACTGATAAAGAGTAAGAATCCTAAGATAGTATTTCATGTTGATGCAATACAGGCCTATGGAAAGTATAAGATAGTACCTAAGAATATAAATGTTGATTTGCTTTCAGTGAGCAGTCACAAGATTCATGGCCCAAAGGGTGTAGGATTTATTTATATAAAGGAAGGCACGAAGATTAGACCGGTCATGTTTGGCGGAGGTCAGCAGAAGGGCATGCGCTCCGGTACTGATAATGTACCGGGAGTTGCCGGTATGGCGGAGGCGGTCCATAAGATTTACGAAAATCATGATGAAAAGATAGAGAAGATGTACGCTCTTAAAGGCCATTTCATTGACAGGCTTTCAGAGCTTTCAGATGTATATGTGAACGGGCTTATCGGAAAGGACAGTGCACCCCATGTTATTAGTGTAAGCTTTGGCGGTGTACGAAGCGAGGTGCTTTTACATGCATTAGAGGATAAGGGCATCTGCGTATCATCCGGTTCAGCATGCTCGTCGAATCATCCGGCGGTAAGCGGCACTCTTAAAGGCATAGGTGTAAAGAGAGAGTTGCTTGATTCTACGCTTAGGTTCAGCCTTAGCGTATTTACTACAAAGGAAGAACTGGATTATACTATTGATACCTTAAAAGAGTTACTGCCATTTTACAGAAGGTATACAAGACACTAGAGGTAGTTGAAACAAAGGAAATGTTTTAGTAAATAACAGATACTGCAGTATTGCAGCAGTCTAAATATATACAAGATAAGGAGAACAGGAATGTTCCAGGCATTTTTAATTAAGTATGCTGAGATAGGCATAAAGGGGAAGAACAGATATATATTTGAGGATACACTGGTGAACCACATCCGCCATTCACTTTTGGAGGTTGAGGGTAATTTTACAGTGAAGAAGGAGTCAGGCAGAGTATATGTACTGGCTGACGGAGAGTTTGATTATGATGAGACTGTAGAGACATTAAAGAAGGTATTTGGTATCTGGGGCATTTGTCCTATGGTGCAGCTTCCGGTGACTATGGACATTGAACAGCTGAAAAAGGACGTTGTTAAGTATGTAGGTGAGGTCTATGGTGATAAGGCATTTACCTTTAAGGTGATGACAAGACGTGCCAATAAGAAGTTCCCTATGGAGTCTAATAATGTCAACGCGGCAATCGGTGAGGCTGTACTTGATAATTATCCGAATGCAAAGGTAGATGTACACAAGCCTGAGATTATGCTTCATGTGGAAATCAGAGAGAAGATTAATATTTATTCAGAGGTGATTCCGGGACCGGGCGGACTTCCTGTGGGAACCAACGGAAGAGCGATGCTTCTTCTTTCAGGTGGAATTGACAGCCCTGTGGCAGGATATATGATTGCAAAAAGAGGTGTGGTTATTGATGCAGTATACTTCCATGCACCGCCTTATACCAGCGAGCGAGCAAAGCAGAAGGTTGTAGATTTGGCAAAGCTTGTATCAAAGTATTCAGGACCGATGAAGCTTCATATTATTAACTTTACTGATATCCAGCTTTATATATATGACCAGTGTCCTCATGATGAGCTTACTATTATCATGAGAAGATACATGATGAAGATTGCCGAGAAGATTGCCGAGGAATCAAAGTGCCTTGGTCTTATTACGGGAGAGAGCATCGGACAGGTGGCATCCCAGACTATGCAGAGTCTTTATGTTACCAATGAAGTGTGTTCTATGCCGGTTTACCGTCCGCTTATCGGATTTGACAAGCAGGATATTGTTGAGATTGCCGAGAAGATTGATACCTACGAGACATCAATACTTCCATATGAGGACTGTTGTACAATATTCGTAGCAAAGCATCCGGTAACTAAGCCGAACCTTAATATTATAAAACGTTCAGAGACTAATCTTGCTGAAAAGATTGATGAGATGGTACAGGAAGCTCTGGATACAAGAGAGATTGTAGAAATATAATATTTGACAACACAAAGATAAGTGATAAACTTATATAGGCTTGAATGAGAGATTAATAAAAAGCCTGCACATAAAGTGCAGGCTTTAACTAATAAAATTATTTATTTAATAATGTATTTATCAAGGGCTGCCAAGATAGCATCAATATCATCAGCTTCATTGATGCATAAATCAATCGGCTGGGATAAGTCAAGGCTGAATATACCCATAATTGACTTAGCGTCAACGATATATCTGCTTGAGCGAAGGTCAAAGTCGCAGTCGAACTTAATAACATCGTTTACGAAAGCTTTAACCTTATCAATAGTATCCAAAGAAATCTTAACTGTAGTCATATAATATCTCTCCTTTCAGGATTACTGGTAAAATGATGTGATTGATATTTACATCATATATTACTATTATCATATCAGTTGTCAAGAGATTAATCAATGAATTTTTAGAAAGAGGAACAAATTTTGAAAA